>DATKHW010000851.1:0-3880 GCA_035546275.1 Gemmataceae bacterium | reverse complement strand
CGGTCAAGCTCGCCGAGTATTTCAACACCCACAAGAACCTCACGACCGACGCCGGCGCGGTCCTGTTCGGCACGACCGTGACGATCACCGCCGACGGCCCGTGGCAGCACCTGCTGTACAAGCTGACCGGGCGGAAGTGGGGCAACATCGACGTCGAGAACGAGACGGGGTGTGGCGTCGTCCCTTACGTCTACAAGGAAAAGAACCTGGTCAACGCCGTGCAGTGGGCCGTGGGACTGGAGCTGCTGCTGCTCATCAACGACCCCTGGCGGATCTTCCTGACCACGGACCATCCCAACGGCGCCTGCTTCTGGCGCTACCCGGAAATCATCCACCTGCTGATGAACGCCGACTTCCGCCGCGAGAAGTTGAAGACGCTGCCTGCCAAGGCGCTGAAGCGCATCGTCCTGGCGGACCTGGACCGGGAGTACACCCTGTCGGAGATCGCGATCATCATCTCGGCGGGGCCGGCGCGGGCGCTGGGGCTGCCGCAGAAGGGACATCTCGGCGTCGGCGCCGACGCGGACGTGGCCGTCTACAACGACGAGAAGGACGCGGCCAAGATGTTTGCGTATCCGCGCTACGTCGTCAAGGGCGGCGAGGTGGTGCTGGAGGAAGGCGAGATTCGCAAGACCGTCGAGGGCCGCGGCCTGCTCGTCCGGCCGACGTATGATGAAAAGGTGGAGGACTTCATCCGCCCGCTGTTCCAGCAATACTACACGATGTCGTTCGACAACTATCCGGTGGAGCTGGAGCGGGTGGAGAGGGCGGACGTGCGGCCCTGTGGGTAGTCGCGGCGAGGACCGCATCGCGAATTCGCTTTGGCAAAGAAGAGCAGCATGGAGGGCCGACCGATGGCTGACCTGTCGCGACGTGATTTCCTTCGCTTCGGCGCTGCGGCGGTCGCCGTCGGCCCCGGCGCTCTCCTGGCCGCCCCCGCACAAGAAACGGCCCCCGATCTGCAAATCGGGTACTCGGAACTCCGCACGAACCTGCCCGGCGGGCGACGGGTCAACGTTTCCACGATGCGCGCCATGCTTGTCAAGGCCGATGGGACCGGACGGCGCGTCCTCGCCGAGGAGTTGACGCGCGAGGCGAACACCTCAAGCCAATTTGCCGGCTGGTCGCCCGATGGCGGCGTCGCAGTCATCGGCCGCGGTTGGGAGAGCCCGGATAACGGTCAATGGGAAGAAGAACACAAGACGTTCCGATTCACCGCGGAAGGCTGCTTGAACGATTCCTACCTGCTCGACCTCGCTAGCGGCAAATCGACGAATATCACCGGCGTAGAACGTGTCAGTTTCTATAACAGTGGGCTCTTCTTCTGGCCCGGCGATCCGACCAAGCTCGGTTTCCAGGCGCTGATCGACGGGGAGTCGCACCCGTTTTCCATGGACCGCGACGGGACGAACAAACGCGACCTGACAAAAGACTCCAAGGAGTTCGCCTACGGTTTCAGTGCGTCGCCGGACGGCAAGCGCATCGCGTATCACAAGAGCTACCAGGTGTATGTTGCGGACGCCGACGGGGGCAACGCCCGCCGCATCGAGACGGGAAAGCCGTTCAACTTCGTGCCCAAGTGGTCGCCGGACGGGACCGAACTGCTGTTCCTTTCCGGAGAGCATTACGACTGTCACCCGTACCTGGCGCGGGCCGACCGCGGCGAGCCTCACAAGCTGGCGGATCGCGGCGGCTACAAGGGAGTCATCGAGTTCCTCGACGTGCCGGACTTCCACGGCGGCAGCAGCGACTGTCCGGTGTGGTCGGCCGACGGGCGAGCGGTCTTCTACACGGCCCAGGTGGGCCGCAACGTGGAACTGTTCCGCGTCAACCATGACGGCAAGAGCGAGCAGCTGACGGAAGCGCCAGCCGGCTCGCTGCACTACCACCCCACGCCGTCGCCCGACGGCAAGTGGTTGCTGTACGGCTCCAAGCGCGACGGCGTCCGGCAGTTGTACGTCATGCGACTGCGGGACAAGAACGAGCAACGGATCACGGACCTGGCCGAGGGCCATGCGGCCATGTGGCCGGATTGGCGCCCAACGGCGAACAATCCTTGACCCCTGGTCGATCCTGGATCAGGCACAGGGGACGGCCCAAATACTGCTGAGTACATGAGCACCATCACGCTAACCCTGAAGGAATCGCCGCCCGTTCCGTTGGAGGCCGAGGTCCTCTCGCCGGATGTGGTCGCGCCGCTGACGCATGACGCCCTGTGCGCCCTGCCGGTTTTCCTCGGCAAGCGGCAGAAGCGGCTGGACGATTTCTTCGCCGTGGACGGCGCCGGCTGCGACGAGCTGGAAATTAACGGCGACGTCGGCCGGGTCAAGTGGATCGGTCGGGGCATGACGCGCGGCCGCATTACGATCGTCGGCGACGCGGGAATGCACCTCGGCGCCTACATGAAGGGCGGCACGATCGAAGTGTCGGGCCAAACTTCAGACTGGGTCGGAGCGGAGATGACCGGCGGGTTCATTCACATCTGCGGCGACGCCGGCGGCCAGGTCGGCGCGGCCTACCGCGGCAGTCCGTCGGGCATGAACGGCGGCACGATCCTCGTCGAAGGTTCGGCGGGCATCGAAGTTGGCATGAGGATGAAGCGCGGCCTGATCGCCGTCAAAGGGCCGGTGCGCGACTTCGCCGGATTGCAGATGAAAGGCGGCACCCTCGTCCTGATGGGCGGCGCGGAGCTTCGCACCGGGGCGTGGATGGTCCGCGGCACGATCGTCTCGCTGGCGCCGCTCAAGCTGCTGCCGACGTTTTCCTACGCCTGCACATATCAGCCCGCGTTTCTGCGGATCTACGCCCGCCGGCTGCGGGACATGGGTTTCTCCATCCCCTTTGAAGATCGGCAAGGGGCCTATCAGCGCTACACCGGCGACAGCGCCATTCCCGGTAAGGGCGAGATTCTGATCTGGCGGGCGCCCTGACCCTTGCGGACGCTGCTGCCCCGGCGTACAGTGTGCGGCGTGGTCGTCCGCACTCGTACCCGGAGGGTCGTCATGCGTTCCCGCCTCGCCGCCGGCGCGGCCCTGTTCGCCGCCTGCCTTCTAACGGCGCCCGTCCTGGCCGCCGACGACTCGCCGAAGATGAAGTACGGCGAGGTCAAGGAAATCGCCCCCGGCGTCTTTTTCCGCTACTCCGCCATCAGCGCGACCGACAAATCGGTGGTCTTTGGCGGCAGCAACAACATCTGGGTCGTCTTCCGAGACTACGTGGTCGTCATCGACGCCAACTTCCCGCAGGGGGCGGAAGAAGTCGTCGAGGCGGTTAAGAAGACAACCGATAAGCCGATCCGCTACGTCTTCGATACGCACCACCACGGCGACCATGCCTACGGCAACGCGGTCTTCGATAAACTCGGCGCCGGAATCATCGCCACGGCCGAGTGCGCGAAGTTGCTTCGCATCGACGGTCCCAAACAGTTCGAGGAGGCCGGCAAGGGGCCGAACGGCCGCAAGGACGTGGCCAACAGCACCTTGAAGGTCCCCAATGTGATCTTCGACGACAAACTGGTTCTGGACGACGGAACGCAGCGGATCGAGTTCCTGTTCCTCGGCCACGCCCACACGGCCGGCGACGGCTTCGCCTACCTGCCGAAGCAGAAAATCCTCTGCACCGGCGATGCCTGCGTCAACGGCGCCTTCAACTTCCTCGGCCATTCCGACACGGTCTCGTGGATTCGCGTGCTGGAAAAGGCGCAACAGCTGGACGTGAACGTGATCTGTCCCGGCCACGGCCCGATGGCGGGGAAGGACCTGCTGGAGACGCAGAAGCGCTATTTTGTCGATCTGCGAAAGCTGGTCCGGCAGGGGATCGACGCCGGCAAGACGCGCGATGAGATCGTCAAGAATTTCGACCTGCCGTGGTACAAGGAATG
>DATKHW010000850.1:0-6343 GCA_035546275.1 Gemmataceae bacterium | reverse complement strand
CGCACGGCCGTCAGGTCGCCCGCCGCCGGCAGGTCGAGCAGGAACGTGGCGTCGGGGTGCTGCTGCAAATAGCTGGCGGTGACGGCGTCGCTGACCGGGCCCTCGACGGCCCGATGCACGATGGGCGCTTTGTGCTCGCCGAAGGCCAGCAGGACGACCTTGCGCGCGTCGAGGATGGTGCCGACGCCCATCGTGATCGCCTGGTGCGGCACGTTCTCCTCGCCGAAGAAGCTGCCGGCAGCGTCGCGGCGTGTCACCGGATCGAGGGTGACGGCGCGCGTGCGGCTGTGGCGCGGGGAGCCGGGTTCGTTGAAGCCGATGTGGCCGGTCCGGCCGATGCCCAGCACTTGCAGATCGATGCCGCCGGCCCGCCGGATTCTCTGCTCGTAGCGCTGACAATACTCCTCCACCTCCTCCGGTTGGATCGTGCCGTCGGGGACGTTGATGTTTTGCGGCGGGATGTTGACGTGGTTGAAGAAGGTTTCTTGCATCCAGCGCCGATAGCTCTGCGCGTCGTCCGGTTGCATGGGATAGTATTCGTCGAGATTAAACGTGACGACGCGCGAGAAGTCGAGGGCAGCCTCGCGGTGCAGGCGGACCAGCTCGCGGTAGAGCCCGACAGGCGTGGAGCCGGTCGGCAGGCCGAGGACGGTGGCGCGGCCGGCAGAGTTGTTTTGGCGGATCAGGCTCTCAATCATCAGCGCCACGTGACGGGCGGCGTGGCCGCTTGTTGGGAAGACAATCGTCGGAACCTTGGTGTGTGGGACGTAATGAGAAGACATGATCGGTCCGTTGTGCGTTGTCTGTTGTCCGTGGCCGGCGACTCGACTCGCGGGGTGATAGGGATAAGGTATCAGGTACGAGGCGGCCCGGAAACAACGGACAACGGACAACGGTCATGTTGACTCTGATTATCAACGGCGAGAGCCGGACGCTCCCCGAACCTCTCACAACGGCTGCGCTCCTGGAACGCCTTGGCCACGACCGGCGGCGCGTGGCCGTGGAGGTGAACGGCGTCGTCGTTCCGGCGCCGCGCCATGGCGAGCATCCCCTCGCTGACGGCGACCGCGTGGAGATCGTCACATTGGTGGGCGGCGGCGCTCCCGACGACGCGCCCGCCGACAAGCCTCTCGTCGTCGGGAAGCACACGTTCCGCAGCCGCCTCATCACGGGGACCGGCAAATACGCCAATTACGAGATCATGCGCCACTGCCTCGCCGCCAGCGGCTGTGAAGCGACGACGGTGGCCGTCCGCCGCGAACGGCTGATCGACAAGCAGGGGCGCAACATTCTCGATTTTCTCGATCTCAAACGCTACGCCGTCCTTCCGAACACGGCCGGCTGCTTTAACTCCGAGGACGCCGTGCGCTGCGCCCGCCTGGCCCGCGAGCTGCTCGGCAATCTCGGCAATCCCGGCGCCGACTGGGTCAAACTGGAGTGTCTGGGCGACGCGAAGACGCTGTTGCCCGATCCCGTGGACACGCTGCGCGCGACGGAGCAGCTGGTAAAGGAAGGTTTCACGGTCCTAGTTTATACCAGCGACGACCCGATCATGGCGCGGCGTTTGAAGGCCGCCGGCGCCGCCAGCGTCATGCCGGCCGGCAGCCCGATCGGCAGCGGCCAGGGCGTGCTGAATCCGAACGCCATTCGCATCATTCTGGAGTATTTGAAGGAAGGCGATCCGGATTATCCTGTAATCGTGGATGCGGGCGTCGGCGCGGCCAGCGACGTTTCTAGCGCAATGGAGCTGGGCTGCGACGGAGTGCTGCTGAACACGGCCATCGCCCATGCGAAGGACCCGCTGCGAATGGCATGGGCGATGCGTTATGCGTGCGAAGCGGGGCGGCTGTCGTTCCTGGCGGGCCGGATACCGCGCAAACTGTATGCGCAGGCCTCCAGCCCGATGGAAGGGCGCATCGGTTCTTCGGATCCGTGAGCGAAGTGCGTTACAGCTGAGATTGTCAATAGATCGATCAAAAGGAAGGCTGCGCCATAATCCGCTGCGGCTTGATCGGCTGCGGCGCCTGGGGCGCTCACCACGCGCGCGTCATCGCCGCCCACCCTGGCGCCCGGCTGGCGGCCGTCGCTGCCAAATCGGAGGCGACTCGCGCCTGGGCGCGTCGGGACCAGGCGGGCTGCGCCGTCTATGCCGACTATCGCGATCTGCTGCGGTGCGAAGAGCTGGAGGCCGCCGCCGTCGCGCTGCCATCGCATCTCCACTATGAAGCAGCGCGGGCGGTGCTGGATTCCGGTCGGAACCTGCTGCTCGAAAAGCCGATGTGTCTCAGCGTCGCCCACTGCCAAGAGCTGACGACCCTGGCTCGAACACGAGGCCTTATCCTGGCCGTCGGGTTTGAGATGCGGCATTCCACGCTCTGGGGCAAGGCGAAGGACCTGATCGCCGCGGGGGCGCTCGGCGAACCGTTGTACATCCTGATTGAACTGTGGCGCCGGCCTTACCGGCTGGGGGCGGACGGCTGGCGCTATGACATTGACCGCGTCGGCGACTGGATCCTGGAGGAGCCGATCCATTTTTTCGACCTGGCGCGGTGGTATTTTCAGGGGGCCGTCGAGCCGGCGTCGGTCTTTGCGCGGGCGAACGGCAGGCGGACCGATCATCCGGAATTACAAGATAACTTCAGCGCTCTCATCGACTTCACCGGGGGCCGCTACGCGGTCGTGTCGCAGTCGCTTGGCGGCTGGGAACATCACCAGACGGTGAAGGTCTCGGGGACCGAGGGGTCGCTGTGGGCGTCGTGGTCGGGGGCCCTGGACCGGACCTTCCAACCGACGTTTTCGCTGCGGTTGCAACGCGGGTCGACGCTGGAAGACGTGCCGATCGCGCGCCCCGCCGGGGAGGTCTTCGAGCTGGAGGACCAGTTCGCCCGCTTCGTTGAGGCAGTGCAAACCGGCGCCGGCCCCGCAGCGACGGGCGAGGACGGCTGCTGGTCGGTGCGGATGTGTCTGGCGGCGCGGGAGTCGGTGCGGCGAGGCGTCCCGGTGCGGCTATGAGGTCGTGTTCGATGACTTCTCCCTCGCTCGGCCCCGAAAGGCCTTGGTATCGCACCGTGGGCCGCTATGAATGGCTGGTGCTGATCCTGGCCTCCGCGGGATGGATCTTCGACGTGTACGAGGGCCAGGTTTTCAACGTCACGCGCGACCAGCTGCTGACCGAGCTGCTGCCGGCCGCGGCGCCGCCGCTTCTCAAGTTCTATGGCGATCTCTTTTTGGGTATTTTCCTCGTCGGCGGGGCGCTGGGCGGCGTGACCTTCGGGGTGCTGGCCGACCGATGGGGCCGCCGGCCGACGCTGGTCTTGACCATTCTCACCTACTCGGTCTTCTCGGGTTTGACGTTTTTCGCCGCGGCGCCGTGGCAGGTCGCCGTGCTTCGCTTTCTGGTGGCGTTCGGCGTGGGCGGCGAGTGGTCGGCGGCCGCGGCGCTGATAGCGGAGGTCTTTCCCGCCCGCGGCCGCGCCCAGGCTGCGGCGATCTTCCACGCCTCCAGCACGGCCGGCACGTGGCTGGCCGCGCTGGCGGGCCTAGCCGTCGGCGTGCAGTGGCGATGGGCGTATCTGCTTGGCGTGCTGCCCGCCCTTGTGGCGGCGCTCGTGCGGGCCGGCGTCGCCGAACCAGAGGCGTGGCGAAAGACGGTCGATCGCCGCTCCGGCGGCGTGCGCGAAGTGCTCGCCAATCCTGTCTGGCGCAGGCGGGCGTTGCTGGGGCTGCTTCTGGCGGCTGTCGGCCTCGGCATGTTCTGGGGCGTCACGGTTGCGGGTCAGGATCTTGCACGGGCGTTCCTGCTGCGCCACGGCGCCGCCGAAAAGGCAGCCCAAGCCCAAGCGACCTTCGCCTATGGAATCGTGCAGGCGACAGGCGGCGGCGTCGGTCTGCTCTGCTTCGGTCCGCTGGCGGCGCGCTGGGGCCGGCGACCAGCGTTCATTGCCTTTCACCTGGCTGCGACAGCGGTGGTTCCTGCCGTGTGCTGGTTGCCGACCGAGTATTGGCAGCTGCTGGTTCTGTTGCCGGTCTATGGCTTATTCACGCTGGGGATGCACGCAGGCTATGCGGTCTATTTCCCGGAGCTGTTTCCCGCGCGCCAAAGGGCGACGGGGGCCGGCTTCTGCTTCAACGGCGGCCGCCTGGCGTCCGCTTCGCTGCTGGTCCTATCCGGTTGGCTCAAGGCGCAGCCGGGGATGGACCTGCGTTTGGCTGTGACGTTGCTGGGCGGTCTGTTCCTGTTGGGCGCGGTGATCGTGTGCTTTCTGCCAGAAACAAAGGGACGGCCGCTGCCGGACGACGCGCCCGCTGATCCCGCCAAGAGCGGCTAGTTGCAGGGCGCCGCCGGGCAGCGAATTGCTCTGGACAGCACCCACGCATTCTGGCATATGCCTCCCTCTCTCACAACCATCGCTTTTCCAGCCGCCTCGGCCCCGACGGACGCCTGCCGTGTCCGCCGCCGCGGCGCGCCAAGGAATGGTCCAGGCGTTCAGGGGGAACGGCCGGGGCCAGGGGAACCGCCGGGAGGGAATCATGCGCAGGGCCTGGGCGGGCATGACCGCTGCGATCCTTTTTACGCTGGCGGCCGCGTCAGCGGCGACTGCTCAAGATGCGGACGGCGATCTGCATTCGGCTGCGCCAAAACCAAAGATGTGGTGGGACGGCTGGTTCGGGCCGGCCGCCAAGCCGCCCGACAAGAAACATGACGACGAGCAGCCGTCGGCGCGCGGGCCTTCACAGGTAGACCTGGTCGCCGCCGCTCGGCAGCGCGAACGAGCCGACTGGGATCGCCGAAGCGAGGTTTGCGATCGTCTCATGGCCATCGCCTCGAGCAACAACGACGAGGCAATGCTGGCGGAGATCGAACAACTTCGCAATCGGGCCTGGGACATTTATCAGCAACGGACCGCGGCACTTTCCGGGGCCGCGGCGCCGCCGGACGACAAACCCGCCAAACCAAAGCACACGCTGGAGGTGAAGCCATGAAATGGGCGGCCACCCTGATTCTGGCGCTGGCCCTCACGGTCACGGGCTGCGTCGAATTGCCGATGACGATGGACGCGAAGCCGCCGCCCTCGCGGAAAGAGACGCCGCCTACCCCGGCCGAACCGCCGGTCCTGCCGGAACAAGTCAGCGACGGCAACGCCCATGCGGCGCTGGACGCGCTGCGGCGTGAGTTGGATCGCGCCGCCGTACAGCCGACGCCCCTGCCGACGGCGGCGCCGGGTTCAGACCGTTGACGGCCGACGAAAACAACCGCGGCCTCGTCGCTCCTCGTCCTTGATTGGGCGCAGCAGCGACGGGGCGCGCGGGAACAACCTGTCTCCCCCACTTCTCTTGTCGCCATAGGGCCCTTTTCTTGCTTGCCAACGCGCTCAGCCGCTGAAGCGAGATTGCGACCCTGAAATAAATCGACCCACGATTTCCGCTCCGGCCGCAATTCGTGGCCTAAACTTTGCCAGATGAACACGCCGTTTCGCCGTCCGCCGGAGCAACGCATCGTGAGCGAACTGTCCGACCACCTCGATTCCCTGGCGGCGTTGGCCCACGGCGACGGAGGGTGGGGCTACGCGAAGGGTCAGCCAGGCCACCTGGAACCAACCTGCCTTGCCCTCCTGGCCCTGTCGGCGGAGGCGCCGCGCTTCGGAGCGGTCATCGACGCCGCCAAGGCGTGGCTGCGGCAATGCGCGTGCCCCGACGGGACCTATCGCCTGGCCCGCGGCCGGCCCGAAGCAGTGTGGCCGACGGCGCTGGTGCTGTTCGTGCAGGCGTCGCTCGGATATCCCGTCGAGGAAGTGGATCGGACCGCCGCGGCGCTGGTGGGCCGACAGGGCCGGCAGACGGCGGAGGCCGGCGGCGAAGAAGTCAATGATATCGATCTGAAATTGGTGGGATGGCCCTGGGCGGAGAACACGTTTTCCTGGGTGGAGCCGACCGCTTGGGCGTGTCTGGCCCTGCGGCGGGCGGGACAGGGGGCGCATCCACGCGTCCGCGTAGGGCAGGAGTTGCTGTTGGATCGCGCCCTGGAAGAGGGCGGCGTCAATTACGGCAATCGCCGCATTTTCGGCGTGTCGTTGGAGGCCATCCCTGGGCCGACCGCCCTGATGCTGCTCGCATTGCAGGGTCGCCCACTCGATCCCCGAGTGACGGCCGCGGTGGAGTTCCTGCGGCGCCAGGTGGAGCAGAGCGTGGACCTCGAACATCTCTGCTGGGCGCGGTTGGCTCTCGACTCCTATTCGAATCTTCCGGGGGCGGCGGAATCCTTGCTGGGACTCGACGGCCGCATCCACGAAGCACACGCCGCCCGCGCCGAGACGCCCTGGGTCCAACCGGCGCCCCTGCGTCA
>DATKHW010000849.1:0-3317 GCA_035546275.1 Gemmataceae bacterium | reverse complement strand
CGAACGCGAACGGGCGCGCATCGGCCAGCTGGTCGCTTACTTGCACGGCGACGGTCCTTATCCCACCACCTTCAGCATCGAGGAAAGCGGCCGGGTATGACCGCCGCCGTCCCCTTCCCTCTTCCCCCTGGCCGCGTCCTGTCCGCCTGGCGCCGTGACCTGGCGGCCTTTCGCTCTGGCCGGCTTAGACTGGCTCATCTGCTGTTGCACCGGGTCGAGGCGCTGGTGCGCGTCGCCCGCCCACGGTCGCTTGAGCCATTGCAGGCGGCCTTGCTGGCCCAGCTGGACGCCGGCGCGCCGCTTACGCCCTTGCACCTGGACTCCGCACTGCTTCAGCGCTGGCTGAGAAACCTGGCGGCCGACGGCCTGATCGATTCGGCCCACGGCGGTTGGCCGCTGACCGATCGCGGCCGCGGCGCGCTCGCCGCCCAGGCGTACACCATCAATGTGGAGGAACGGCGACAATTCACATTTGCGGAGCCGGAGAATCCGAGGAAGGATCCGCGATTCCTAGCGTTGCGCGGTCCTGCCATGCCGCTGAATCCGCCGCCGGACTGGCGCTTCAGCGCGGCGACGCTCGAAGCATGCCGGGCCGAGTCCGTGGAGTGGAAGCGACGGCACGGTTTCCCCCTGGATGTGGAATCGGTGGTCGCGCCGACGGGGGCCGGCGCCGAGCTTTCACAGTGGCGGCGCATCATGGTAGACCGCCCAGAGCAGATCTTCCTTGTCATCGTGGCGGCGGCCGGCGCGCCGCCTGGCTGGCTTGGCTTCGCCGTCCGGCCGGAAAGCTGGACGCTGCAAACGACGGCGCCTGTCTTGACGCTGCCAGCGGAGGATGGGCTGATCGAGGAGCCGTCGCCGGAAGCGTGGCGGGAGGCGTGGCGCAGTTGGTGCATCGGTCGCGGCGTCTCTGCCGAGAAGGCGGACACATGCCGGCTGGAACCGCTGGAGGACCGCCTTCGCGTCCTCGCTCCGCCTGGAGGGATGGAACGGATCGCATCGGAACGCAACGAAGCCTGGCTGCTGGCGGGGGAGGGGCGCGTCCGAATTGCAGCGCCGATGGAGATCGTTGAAGGGGGATGAGCTTCGCACGCCTTTAGTCCGCCAGCGGCGGCGGCGATTGGACCGCCATCCAGGCCAGGCAGCGCGCCCAGTTGGCCGACGACCCGGGCGTCAGGCTGCCCAGTAAGCGCGGCCCTGCGGCGCCTGTAGCGGACGGCGCGTTGCCGCTGACGCCGTCCACGGTCAGCGCCGCCAGCAGACCAAATGACATCGCCTTGCGCATCCCCACCGGCGCTCCGACTTCGTCTGTGCGGCCCACAGCGGCGCGCGGCGATTGCTGCTCCAACAACCGCCACAGCAGGCCGTTGCGCGCCCCCCCGCCGCTGAGCAGGGTGCGATCGGCGGACCGGCCGGCCGGCAGGAATCTCTGCAAGGACGACCCCACGGCGCGGGCCACAAAATGGGTCGCCGTGCAGAGCAGATCGTGCATGCCCACTTGCAGCTCGCGGGCCTGCTGCAAGGCGGCCGCGGCGAAGGCTTCGCCGAAAACATGTCTCGGCAAACTTTTCGGAGGGCGCTGGGAGAAATACGGATGGTCGAGCCACGTTCTTAACAGGCCCTCAATGCACTTTCCCTGGACGGCGTGCTTGCCGCCGGCGTCGAATTCCGCCCGGCCGCCGGTGGCATGCCGCATGAGCGCGTCAAGCAGCAGATTGCACGGCCCCGCTTCGAAGCCAATCACATCGGCCGGCCGCCCAGCCGCCGGCAGGAAGACGACGCGAGCTGTGCCGCCGAGATGCAGCAAGACGCGGTTTTCGTGCGCGCTGCGGAAGAGAAGGAAATCGGTCAGCGCGGCCAACGGCAGACCCTGCCCGCCAGCCGCCACATCTCGACTCCGAAAATCGCCCACCGTCGTAACGCCGCAGCGCTCCGCCACGACGGCGGCCATCCCGAGCGGCAACGTGGCTGGAAAACGACCTTCGGTTTCATGCCAAACGGTGTGGCCAGGGCAGCCGATCACCTGCACTTCGTGGAGGCTGAGACTGGCCTGATCGGCCGCGGTGCGTGCGGCTGCCGCAAAGCTCTCACCGAGCAGACGGTGCAACAGGGCGACTTCACGAACCTCACACGGTCCAAGCGCGGAAAGGCGACGCATCATCTCCTTCAAGTCGGCGCCATAGGGTTGGTGCAGCGACCCAGCCAGGCGCGGCCGCATTTCCAAGCCGGCCCCGTCGATCTCAAGGAGTGCAGCGTCCACCTCGTCGGCGTTGGCGCCGGAGGCGAGGCCGATGATCCAGCGCGGCGGCACGAAAACCTCCTCCGAGGTGGAGCAGCGAGGGGTGCGGCGTCAGCCCGCCGGCTGCAGCTTCACCGCCGGGCTGACGCTGCGCGGCTCCCCTTTTCCCATCATGCCGCTGCCGCCAACGGCTGCGCTTGCCGCAGACACGCCTGGACGAAGCATTCGAACAGCTGCGCGTCCAAGGCCGACGACGATTCCGATTCGGGATGCCACTGCACGCCGACGCAGAACCACTGCGGATCGACCGCCTCGACCGCCTCAATGACGCCGTCCGGCGCCCGGGCGCAGACGAGCAACCCCGCTGCGACCTGGCGCACTGCTTGGTGGTGAGAACTGTTGACGCGGATTTCGCCGCCCCCGTAAATCTCTTCCAGCCGCGTGTTCGGCTCGACAAGCACAATATGACGATGGGTCGCCCCTGTGGCGTCCCGATGCGGCATGGCTCGCGGCAGCTCCTCCGGCAGATGCAAGTAGAGCGTGCCGCCCAGCGCGACGTTAAGCTGCTGCAATCCAAGACCGACCGCCAGCAGGGGTAGGCGCCGATCGAGGACGAGCCGGACCAACAGCCGATCGCTCTCGTCGCGCCGTTCCGGCATCGGCTGCACGGCGGGATGCGTCGGCAAACCATGCCGCCGCGGATCAAGGTCCCCGCCGCCGCTCAGGATCACGCCGTCCAAGCGGTCGAGCAACGGCTCGGGATCGAAATCCTTGCCCAGCGGCGGAATCACCACGGGCAGACCGCCAGCCGTCGTTATGGCGTCGATATAACCAATGGGCAGTCGCAAATGGGCGGTGATTGTCTTGCCGGCCGGGGTGTAGTCGGCGTTGACGCCGATGTACGGGCGGGTCGGATGGGCCATCGTTTTTCCCTCCCTGGAAAAACCTTGCGGCGAGCGGACACGCCGCCCCCCTATCGGCGCGGAGTATATGCACGGTGGTCGAACAGGAAAAGGCCGATTGGCGCGGAGCCTCGGAGGTCGGGGGGAGCGAACGGAACAAAGCGGCCCGCGGGCTC
>DATKHW010000848.1:0-2265 GCA_035546275.1 Gemmataceae bacterium | reverse complement strand
CGACAGGATTGGAATCCTGTCCCACACGCCGGCAGCCCCTGCCGCCGTCGCCCCCGCACCGGCCGACGCGTCGTGGCTGCTCACAGCCGCCGGCTGGATTTGGGTGGGAGGAATAGCCGTCGCCGCCCTGGTGCAGCTGACGCGCCTGGTCCGATTGCATCGGCTGCTGCGTCGCGGCCTTCCTGCGCCGGATTGGCTTCGGGAGCTGACCGCCGAGGCGGCCGCGGCCCTGAAAATGCGGCCGCCGCGCGTCCTCATTCTGCCAGGGGCGACCTCGCCGATGGTCTGTGCGCTGGGCCCGGCCCGGTTGCTGTGGCCGGAGGGATTGGAAGATCGTCTGCCGCACGAAGGCCGCCGCGCGGTGGTGCTGCATGAGCTGGCGCATCTGCGGCGGCGCGACCACTGGGTCGGCTGGCTGCTGCTGGCGGCCGGATGCATGTGGTGGCCGCATCCGCTGTTCTGGTGGGTGCGGCGTCGGCTGATGCAAGAGGCCGAACTGGCGTGCGACGCCTGGGTGGTGGAGACGCTGCCCGAGGCGCGAAAAGCCTACGCCGAGGCGTTGCTGGAAGTGTCGAAACGGCCGTCTCCGGCGCCGGCCCCTGTGCTGGGGGCGTCGTCGGGACGGCGAGATCTCGAAAGGAGATTGGTCATGGTCATGCGCGGAAAAGGACGGGGCCGCCTGTCGTGGGGCGCCCTGATCGCCGTTGGTTGCCTGGGACTGCTGACGCTGCCGGCCTGGTCGCTGGGCCAGGGCGAGGCCGGCCAGCCGCCTATATCTCCGCCTCCGGAGAGGACGTACTACGAGCCGGTGACGACGTACCGGGCCGTGACCACTTATCAGCCGGTCACGACGTACCAATTGCGAGTCGCCAATCCCACGGCGCCGACGCCGCCGGCGCCCGTGGAACCGCCGCCGCCGACCCAGGCCGATCCGAACCGGGAAAAGAAATTGAAGGAGCTGAACGAAAAGGTTCAGCAGCTCCTGAAAGAGATTCAGGAGCTGCGCGGTTCGGAGCCGGCGGTTCCATACTCTTTAACCGATATCCGCGCAATCTTGGACGTGAACGCGACTCCGGCGCCGGCCGCCCCGCCAGCCGAGGTGGCCCTGTCGCGCGTGATCTACAAGCTGCCGGCCGGCCATGCCGAGGCGACCGCCGCTTTCCTGCGCGATCACGTCGCGGCGCCGGTGCTGGAAACCCGGGCCGAGGGCGACAACCTGATCGTCACGACCACGCCGGAAACGCAGAAAGTCATCCGGATGCTGGTTGCGCTCGTCCAGTCCAAGGCCCCGGTGGCGCCGCCGGCGCCGGTGGAAGCGCCGCCCCTCCCGCCGAGCGTGACGCCGGCGCTGCCGGGCTTGGCGCCGCCTGCACCGAGCGTCGTCCCGCCGTCGAGCTTGCCTCCGGCGGCGTCGGGGGCCGCACCGCCGTCGCCGGTCATTCCCCCTTTGAATTCGGATGGGCCGGCCGCGACGCCGCCTGCCGACCCGAACTCCGCCGGCGTCCCGGAGAAGCGGTAGGCGAGCGT
Source organism: Gemmataceae bacterium (assembly GCA_035546275.1). Classification (GTDB taxonomy): domain Bacteria; phylum Planctomycetota; class Planctomycetia; order Gemmatales; family Gemmataceae; genus UBA4732. Next base: position 738 of record DATKHW010000848.1, on the reverse strand, counting down.
TTCGGCGGCGCGTCGGCTCACCGGCCCGCCGCCAACGCGATTCCATCCTTGAGATACCGTAAATAGCGCTCGCGCGACCGGCCCGGTTCGCTCATCGCCGCCAGGATGACGGCGTTGGCGACGGCCCGCGCCGGCAGCTGGGCGTTGGACGACCCGGCGGGCCGATCGACCGGGGCAGCGCCGCTGTGGAACACGGCCAGCGCCACGGACCCGGCCGCCGTGGCCGTGCCCGTCGCCGCTTCGCCGCAGGCCCGCCGACTCTGCTCGTTAGGGCGGTTCAGCCAGGCCTCGGCCTTCGCCAGCGCGGCCTGGCCCGCCGTTGAACGAGCCGTGGACCGGGCGCACTCGCAGGCCCAGCGGACGCCGTCGCGCGGCGAAAGGGCGTGGGCCAGCAGCAGCACCGCGTCCACGAACAGGCCCTCGCTCATCAAGCGGCCGAGGTAGGCGAGCAGCATCTGCTCCTCGGCGAGCAGGCGGCTGGCTTCCTGGCTGAGCGGGAACAGCCGGCACAGCGGCCGCGCCGGCAGCGCCGCCAACCGATTCGTCGCGGCCGGCGGTCGGACAGCCGGCGGTGCGATCGGGGCCAGACGCTTCGGCTCCGGCGGCGGCGTCAAACGCGGCGGCGCCAAGGGTCTTCCGGGGTCGATTACGCCTTGGCCTGGTTTCAGGGTTCGATAGTCCTCTTCGAACTGCGTCATGGTTCGCGGCTCCCCAGCCATTTATGGTGCAGTTTGCGTG
>DATKHW010000847.1:0-2991 GCA_035546275.1 Gemmataceae bacterium | reverse complement strand
TTTCCGTCAGCCCCCAATCGCACAGCTCGCTGCGGGCGCCGGCCTCCACTTCTTTGAATGTCGATTCGCACGGCTTGAGGAACTTCGCCGCCTCGTCGCGCGGGAAATCCTTCAGCGGGGCGGCCATCCAGTCGTCAAGCATGGGGTACCAGTCGCGCGACGGCGGGGCGTCCTGCTTCATATTCTGGATCGCCTTGTGGTAGTGATCGACCGCGTTGCCGGGAATCGTGTCTTGCAGCTCGGGCAGCAGAGAGAATTTGAGCGCCCGCTGCGCCGGGGCTGGCGGGTACAGCGTCAGCGGCTTGGAACGGACGTCGTCGGCCGGCGCCGCTGCAACGGCCAAGAGGAGCATGCCAAGGGCCAAGAGGATGTGCTTCATGGGTCCATTCTCGGATAAGAAATGTTTACTGTTTCAGCGCTTTGAGCAAGCGGGCGATGGATTCCCGCCAGTGCGGCGCCTGCAAGCGGGCCTCGTCGTCCACGCCCATGCCGACCAGCGCTCCGTCGCCGGCGTTGAGCAACCCTTTGGCGCCCGGCAGCTCCGGGATCGCCCGATCGAGCGCCGCCAGGAACGCCTTCGCCTCCTTCACGGCGTCGGCCTTTTTGGGATCGCCGGCCGCGGCCCGCATCGCTTCATCCAGGGTCGTCAGATACGCATAATCATTGATTCCCTCGGCCACGTCAAGGAATTTCGACTGGAACAGCATCCCCGCGGGATAGTCGGCCGGCGCATAGGGGGCGAAGCCGTGGACGTTGGTGAACGGGTTGTACCACTCGCGGCCGGGGTAGCCGCCCTTGGCCGAGTCGTCGAACCAGCAGAAGTGCCATTCCCAGCGGCCCTCCGACCGCGCCCGCCAGTTGTAAAAGCCCCACGAAAAGCGGTCCATGCCGGTGTTGTAGAGCCACAGCGTTTTGCCCTTGTCGCGCGTCCGGGCGATCAGGCCGGCCGAGCCTTTCCAGGCGTGCGTCGAGATAATGTCCACGTGGTCGGCCAGCACCGTGTAGTCCTTGCCATCTTGCATGTCTCCCATGGGCGTGATGAAGGAGACGACGCCGGCCTGGCGCATCAGGTCGCCGTAGGCAATCGAATCGGCCAGGTTGCGGTTCCACGGATTCGGGTTCTCGCGCGGCTCGTCGGCCACTTCCAGGGCGACCGGCATCCCAATCCGCCGGATAAAGTCGCGCTCCTGCCGCATGGCGTTGACGAAGTACGTCCCGAAGCCCGGCTGGCGCAGCTCCAGGCCGGGATTGCGGTCGATCTTGAGGCCGCCCTCCTCGCCGATGAGCCGATGGCCGACGCCGCGGCCGACGCCCAGCGCCTCGCCCATCAGATACTGCTTCGGATGCCGGCCCATCCCGACCTCACGCGCCAGGTCATAGAGCGTCGTGTCGAATTCCATCTGCACGGCGCCGCCCTTGCCCAGCCCCGTCACCGTGGCGGGCCCGACCTGAACGGCGGTAAAGCCGATCCCGCGCATCCACTGAAGCTGTTCCTTTACCAGCCGCCGCTGCACGTCCGGCGCCAGGCCTGGCTCGTGGCGCGGGGCATAGTACATGCCGAATGATACGGGCAGCACCGGTTCCAGTGCGAAGGGATAAACCTCCAATTCCAGCGGCACATGGACGGCGTCGCCCTTGCCCGGCCTGAAGATCAACTCCCCCTTGTAGACTCCCGCTTCGGTCTTTTGCGGCACGTCCAGCGTCAGCCAGAAGCACTGCGTCACGCCCTGTTCCACCTCCAGCGACGGCGACGGAATCAGCGCCATTTCCGACAGATTGTCGCCGTCATAGCGGTAATTCTGCGAATAGACGGCGATGCGATCGGCGCCGATCTCGGCCGGCTCTTTCAGCGGCGCCGTCTCCAATGTGCATTGTCCAAGATCTGCAAAGGGCGTAACGGCCAGGCGCAGCGCAACCAACTGCCCCTGCGCCGCCGCCGTCTTCAGCGACGTGTGTTTGCGCTCCTCCGCCGTCGGCCCCGTCCACGGCTTGATCTCCGCCGCGAAATCCGGCTCGTAGAGGAGGAACGGCCCATCGCCGGGCTGCTGCTGCGGCTTCTTTCCGGGGAGCGGCCGCAACGTCTTCTCGAACGCCTCGATGCGCAGCTTGCGGACCGTGTCCGCGAACTTCTCAAAATCCTGCTTCCCCGATGCGGGAACCAGCACCACAGCGCTGAGGAAGGAATTTGCGGCCGTCACTGTGAACGTCCCGTCCGCAATCGTGACGCGCGTCGTGTAAACCGGATACATCCGGTCGATGAAATTCGTCCACAACGCATGGGGCTTTTCGGAATAGCGCGTGTCGAGGAAGCGGTAAAGGTACTTGCGGCTGTAGTACTGGAACGGCGCCGGCAAATCGTCGTAGAGGGTCTCGCCGCCGGCGCGGAGGAGATAATGGCGCTCCTCCCACTCCTTGTAGATGATGGGCCCGCCGCACAACCAGACGAAGTAATCGCCGGCCGGAACGCGGGCGCGGAACACCGTCCGGTCGTTGTCGTGCGGCAGCACAAACGTACCGCTAAGGCCGTCCGGCCATCCAGCGCCGCCCGCTGCAAGCTTGTTGGGGTCCACAAAGCCGCAATTGGCCGCTCCCGGAAAGACCGTATCCGGCGTCACCGTCGTGAAGCCCGGCGCCTTGGCCCCGGCCCCGCCGAATTTGAAAGCGCGAGCGCCGGCCGGCAGCGGCACATTTAGCTTCGGCTTGGCGGCGTCCTCCTGCATGAGGCGGATATTGTCGATCCACATCACGGCGTCGCGGTCCGCCAGCGGCGTCAGGAAGAGCTTCACCTGCGTCAGGCCGTCGCGGTCGATCTTGTCCTTCGCTTCCAATTCGCCCCAATCCAGACCTTCCTTGCCGTTGCGGCAGGCGCGGGCGATGTGGTACAGCAGGGTCTGCCGGCCCGGCCGCGTCGTCACGTCTTCATAGGTGCAGCGGGTGGCGTAGTTCTTGCTGGCGCCGTCCCACAGCTCCAGGGCCAGGGCGTAGGGGTGG
>DATKHW010000846.1:0-2161 GCA_035546275.1 Gemmataceae bacterium | reverse complement strand
TGATTGAGCTGCTGGTGGTGATCGCCATCATCGCCATCCTCATCGGTCTCCTGCTGCCGGCGGTGCAACGAGTGCGCGAAGCCGCCAACCGGCTCAGCTGCACCAACAACCTCAAGCAGCTTGGCCTCGCCGCCCTCAACTACGAATCGGCCAACGGGGCCCTGCCGTTCGACGCCATCACCAAGAACAATGAGCAGTTCCCGTACATCCCCTACGTCCAGGGCACCGTTCCGACGCCAGGGCAAACCACCGGGACGCAAGGGCGCTGCAGCGGCCTGGTTCCGCTCCTGCCCTTCGTCGAGCAGAACAACATCACTCCCATCTACAACTTCAATGTGGACTTCAGCGATCCGAGCAATGTCAACGCCCTGACGATCCAGTTCAAACTGTTCCGCTGCCCGTCCAGCACCTCCGGCGGCGCCAACGTCCCGGCCTACGCCACGACGTACATCGCCTCCGGAGCCGGCAACGACGCCTTCGCCCCGCCCAACGCGCCCGGCTCGGGCACGAACATCTACGGGGCGCCGGTCTATCCGACCAAGAAGGTCGCCGTCACGGGCTGGACGTCGGATTACGCGCCTTTGGGCCAGGTCAAAACGGTCAAGAACGCTTCCGGCGCGGAGATCGGTTTCGCCAATCCGCTAGTGGCGGCGGCGGTGCCGTGGGGGGGCGACGGCAGCAAGGGGGCGCTGCGGCAAAACGGCACGACGCGCATGGTCGAAATCACCGACGGCTCAAGCAACACGACGCTCTATTCCGAGGCGGCCGGCCGGACCATGCAGTATTTCACCGGCTACGTCAGCCAGCCGTACAACGCCTCCAGCATCACCGGCCCCATCTGGGCCGACTCGGACAACCGTCTCACCGTCACCGGGAGCGACGCGACGGGGACGACCAGCTTCGGCACGGGGCCCTGCGCGATGAACTGCAACAACCTGCAAGGCGACATCTACAGCTTCCATCCCGGCGGCGCCAACATCTGCTTCGCCGACGGCCACGTTCAGTTCGTCCACCAGACCGTCAACATCGCCGTGCTGGCCGCCCTGGTCACCAAGGCCGGCGGCGAGCCGATCAACCCGGACAGCTACTAAAAAGAGCGCCGAGTGCTTGTAATCACGGGAGGCGTGGGATGAATCCGCATTTCCTGTTTCCCCGCGTGCGGTTGGGCTGGCTGGCTCTGCTGGGGCTTTCCATGGCTGCGCTGGGCTGCGGCGCCAGCAATGGGATCTATCCGGTTCATGGTCAGGTGTTCGTGCAGGGCCAGCCGGCAGTGGGGGCGGCGGTCACGTTTCACCCCGCCAATGCGTCGGAAGACGCGCCGCCGCGCATTCCCACCGCCGTGGTGGAACAGGACGGCTCGTTCCGCCTGACCACGCTGTCGGCCTACGACGGCGCCCCGCCCGGCGAGTACACCGTCACGATCACCTGGTGCGACGTGAAGCGAGACGAAGGCGATCCGATCGACGGTCCCGACAAGTTGCAAGGGCGGTACGCCAACGCGAAATACTCCACGATCAAGGCGACCATTCAGTCGGGCAAAAACGAACTCAAGCGATATGATTTGAATTAAATCACCAGCGCTCGACCGGGCCGCTCGGCACGCGGACGGCGATGTCGGCGTCCGGCCAATCCTGGACGGTGCGCGTCGCCAGAATCGCTTTGATTTCCTCCACGATCCGGTCGAACGCCGCGACGCTCTCGATCATCACCAGTCGCTGCTGGATTTCGCGCCCGGGACGCAGCACCCGGCAGTACCAGTTGGCGACCTTGCGGAACGTCAGGCAGGCGAACCGCTCCCCCTTGTGCCCCACCAAAAGATGGAAATGCCGGTTCATGAAGTGCAGCCGCTGGCTGTACGCGGCCGGCGGACCGGGGTCGCCGGTCGCCTCCCAGCGGGTCAGCTGGGCGAAGAACCACGGATTGAGCAGCGCTCCTCGGCCGATTGCAATTCCAGCGCATCCGGTGTCGGTGAGCATCTGCTCCGCGTCGGCGATGGTGCGCACGTCGCCGTTGCCGATGATGGGCATGCGTTCGACGGCCTCGACGACGGCGCGGATGCCGTCGAGATTGACCTGGCCGCCGAAACCCTGTTCTCGCGTCCGGCCGTGGATGGTGACGGCCGCGACGCCGGCTTTCTCGAACTCCCGCGCGAAGAACGGCG
>DATKHW010000845.1:0-3131 GCA_035546275.1 Gemmataceae bacterium | reverse complement strand
GCCCCCTCACCCCCGGCCCCTCTCCCCCGAAGCGGGGGAGAGGGGAGAAAGACAGGATCACTCCACCGTAAACACCACGTCGGCCGATCCGACGTTCCCGGCCGCATCCTTGACGCGCAGCACGATTACATAGGTCCCCGGCTTCAAGGCCTCCGTCTGGAACTGGAACGTCCTCATCGGCCCATCGAACAGGCCATCGTCCGGAAAGACGCTGGTCCACTTCTTTCCGTTGAACGTGTACGACCCCGCCGTCAATCGCACCAGCGGCGAAGTCGCCGTCGCCTCGATCCGGGCGCGGCCGCCTTCCACCTTCGCCTTCAGCTGCACCACGGGCGGCGTGTGGCAGACCACGAACGGATTGGTCGTCTTCTCGCCAGTGAGCGCCTCGGCGTCGGAATTGTCTTTCCGATCACTCGCCACCACCTTGAACTGGTAAACGCCGTCGGGCGTCGTGGTCGAATCCCATTCGTACTCCGTTTTGTCGAAATCTTCCTCCAGCTGCATCCAGCTCTTCCAACCGTCCTTGCGGACGTAGAGGGCGAAGGTCAATTCGTCTTCGTTGGCGTCCACGGCGGTCCATTTGAATTTCAGCTTCTTGGGCGATTCCAAATTGACGGCGTTGAGATCGGGCGCCTCGATTTTCGTCACTTCCGGCGCCTGGTTGGCGTTCTGATAGCGCAGGGTCAGGCCGCGGACGTCGGGCGTCGCCGACAGGTCTTCGGTGGAGAGCGTCAGCCGGTATTGCAGAAAGCGGGCGGGCGGCGCCGCGATCAGGGCCTTTTCCGGATCGCTTTGCTCCGCCGACCAGGCGCTCCAGGCGTCGTCCGGCTCGGCCGTGTTGCCGCTGCGCACGGCGACATGCACAGCGGTTTTGGCCGGCGTCTCGGCTTCCCACCGCAGGGCGCCCCAGCGGCTTGTCATTTTCGTATCCAGCACCTCCGAAAGCACCGTCCCCGTAGCGCAGCGGCGGTCTTCCAGCACGTACAGCTTGCCGGGATCGCCGGCGCCGACGAGGACGGAGCCGTCGCGCCGTGGGCAGAGGCATAGCGCCTGACCGTGGTCGAGCCGGGCCAATTCGGTCTGCTCGCGCGTCGCTTCCTGCACTTCGAACAGTTGGCCGTCCATGCCGGCGCCGACGAGGAAGCGGCCGCCGCGAAGCGCCAGGCTCAGCACCATCGCCTTTTCCCGGAACACCTCTCGCACGGTGCCGTCGAATCCAATGCGATAGACGGAGTTTTCGCCTCCAGACGGCGCTGATGGAGCGGGGACCGCGACGCCTTTGCCGTCCTTGAAATCGCCGTCCGTCGCAGCCGTCTTCGCCGGCGGCTCCTCCTTGGTCGTGGCCTCGCCGACGACGGCCGCCGTCTCCGGCCGTTCCAGCGTCAGGGCCGCCGCATTCACGCCGCCGGACGGCGCCCCGGCCAACGCCGCCCCACGCCGCCGGGTCGGGACGCTGGCGCCGACATAGACCGCGTCGGCCGCGACCCGGATCGTGTGAACCTCCGCCTGCGGCGCCTGGTACAGCACGAACGCCTTGCCCTTGGCGTCAATGCGATAAACCAGACCGCCTTTATCGACGCCGGCGTACACCGCGCCGTCGGGGCCGATCGCCGTGCAAAGAACGTGATCCTGCTTCACGGTGCAGAGGACCTCAGCCTTGCCGTCGGGGCTGATCCGGTAAATGCGGCCATGCGGCCCTGTCCCGGCGTAAAGCGTCCCCGTCTTGACGTCGGCGGCCAGCGACCAGACATACGGCTCCCCGGTTTCGCAGACGGTCTTCGCCTTGCCGGCCGCGTCGATGCGGAGAATGCGGCCGTTCGGCCCCGACCCGACATAGACGGCGTCGTCGCCGGCCGGCGCCACACAGAACGGCCGGCTGGACTCGTCGGAATACACAACGGACGCCTTGCCCTCGGTCGTGATCTTGAAGACCTTGCCCTCGTCGCCGGCCGCCGCGAAGATCACGCCGTCTTTGACCTCAGCGAGGTCCCAGATGTGGTTGGCGTCCAAGTCGGCGAAGGGATGCAGCTCGCGGCCCAGGCGAATCACGCCCTCGCTGCTGACGACGGCCCCGTGGAACTGGGCTTTCTCGAAGCTCGCTGGCGTGCGCTGGTCCCACACCCTGACCTTCGCCGCGAGGCAGGCGGGAGCGGCGACGCAGACCGCCGCGATCACGACGGCGCAGGGCAGGCGCTTCTTGCTCATAACAGCTCCATGAAGGGAAGATATTCCGTTTAGCCGCGACCCGAAGGGGAGCGCGGTCAGCGGCCGGCGTCCGCCGCGCGCTTGTGCCGAACCACGGTGAAATGCGCCGACTCCGACCCTTCCAGCACCCAGTCGGTCGGCTGGCTGGAGGTCAGGGCCGAGGTGATGGGCAGAGCGCCCGAGCGCCGGCCCGTCGTCAGAACGGCCGTGACGCCGGCCGGCAGATTCGGCAGCGATTTGCCGTCCACCGCCACGCCCGACGGCCCCAGCGGCACGCGCAGCGTCAGCCGCGTCCGCTTCGCCTCCGTCATCACGTGGACGGCCCGCAGCACCTGCTCCACGTTCTGCGGATTGTTCAGGTTGGGGTCGTCGTGCAGCGTCAGGCGGGCGGCCTCCGATTCATCGGCCGCCGTCGCCGTGTAGTCGCCGTCCGGCAGGTCGTCCGGCAATTTCAGCGTCGCCGTCAGCCGCTGCGGCGATCCTTTATAGGGCCGAACGATCACGCTGGCCTTCACGTCGGCGCCCGGCTCGTACGTGTCGGAATCCAGCTCCATCGACTGCAGCTCCGCGGTTCGCCGGCCCGGCTTGACCCGCGTGTCGCACTCAATGCGGGTCACACGCAGCGATTCATACGGGTTGTTCGTCAGCAGGCCGACCACGGCGGACGCCGGCCCATACAGCGCGGCCGGCGCCCGGCCGCCGCTGACGCCGGAGAAAACGTCCTTGAGGACGATCGGCGCCCGGCCGTCCAGCTCGATGCGAACCTCGAAATCCGCCGTCATTTCGTCCGGCAAATCGCCTTCCATGTCCACCGAGTTGGTCAGGGCCGTGTACACCAGCGTGGACAGCAGCGATTTCTGCCGGACGGTCTGCACGTTGTAGGTCCGCGCCGCTTCGCCTTCGCTCAGCGCCACGGTCATGCGCAC
>DATKHW010000844.1:0-6947 GCA_035546275.1 Gemmataceae bacterium | reverse complement strand
AACATCGTCTCTTCCATAATCGGCGCCACGACGCTGGCCAGGAAAATAGCCTGAATCCAGCCCCGCCAGCCGGACCGCAGTACTTTATCGACGATGGGATGCGTCGGCGTATCCGGACCGACCAGGTCGTGTCCCGCCCATTTCATTCCGAACGTCACGACGACGACAAGCAGCAGGACCAGGGGAAGCATGGCCAAGTAGCAAAGCAGGCCGCAGAACGGCTCCAGGACCGGCCGATCGCCGGCGACCCAGCCGATGTCGCGCCGCACCTGCCGCCAGGGCACGCCGCGCAGCACGGGCCAGGCCAACGCCCCCACGCTGAGCAAGGCGCCCAGGCCGGACGGCAATTCATCCGGCACGGAAGGCGGCAGATACCGCGCTAGAAAGGCCCCGCCCACGCTCAGGCCGATGAACAGCACCATCCAAACGGCGAAGGTCTCGGCGTAGACGCCGCCGAAGGGCGAACCGACATGCAGACGGCTGCGCATATGTCGCCAGAGGAGGAAGAACAGCACTAGGAGAATGAACCCCACGGCCGCCCCGCCGAGCGCGAGCAGCTCCACGCTGACGCCGATGACCACCAGACGTTGGGCCGGTGCAATGATCGCGTCTCGCGCCGCGGGGTCCGGCCCATTCCGCGGATGGAGGGCCAGAGCGCCGAACCAGCCGAGACGCCGCTGCAACTCCTGGCGCTGGTTGTCCGCCAGCGGAGGGGCCGAGGAGCCGGCGATTCGTTCGGGGTACAGATCGGCGGTCGCCGCCAGCGGTCCATCCCCGAGAGGAGCGCTGAGCAGCCCCACGGCGCCCGCCGCCAAGGTTTGAAGATCCGCCTGGTCCTTGTTGTTGCGGTACAGCTGGTCGAGGATCGCGGCCGTCTGTTGATTTTCGGCGTCAGGCCCCTTTTGCGCGGCGCTGCCCAACTCCTGCTTCAGGCGCTGCAGCTGTTTCAGCGCCTCGTCCGGCCCTTTCAACTCGCCTGCCAGAACGACGAAACGCAATCGTTGGCCGACGGACCCTTTGTTAAATTCCTTGGCCTGCTCGTAGAGGACGGCGCCGCCTCCCAGGGGCAGGTTGGCCATGCCGACGAGAAAGTGGGCCTGGATTTCAAAGGCGTCGGACTCCTTCACCTCCGCCGGCGGCTGGAACGCCAGGCGCAGCACGAACAGGCCGACGGCCGCGGCGATGATGACGATCCAGGCGATCAGCGGATGGCCGCGGGGCAGGCGGGTGATGCCGGTTTCTGGGCCTGGCTGCACGCCCGTGGGCGGTCCAGGCGGAGGCGGCGCATCGCTGAATTCAGTGGCCATTTTTGTCCTCTTGCGGCGCGCCGACCGCGGCCGGCTTGTCGCTCCAGAGACGTTCGCCGCCCCGGAAGGCGTCGGCGTTGTCGCCGCGCACCGCCCCCGGCGGCAGCGTCGTCAGCTTCTTCACATTGCCGCCGCCTAGCAAGACATACTCGGCCACGAGCGCCGTCTTAAGAATCTCCACCACGTCGAACACCGCCGCTTGCCACTTCTCCCGGCCGCGGCGCTCCAGGCCGGCCACGCCGACATAGTCCTCGAAACTCAGCCTCTTTCTATAGGGCAAGTGGCCCAGCTCCATGCCGACGACCACGCCGTCCACGATCAGCGTCGTGCCGAGGCCGGTGCCCAGGCCGAGAAAAAGCATCCGGCCGCCCTGATAGCCGCCCAGCGCTTGCATGGCCGCGTCGTTGATGATGCGAACCGGCTTGCCCAGCGCAGCGGCCAGGTCGAAGCCTACCCAACCGGGGCCGAGGTTGACCGGCTCCTTGACGATCTTGCCGCCGACCACCGGCGCCGGGAAGCCCATCGAAACCACGTCATAGGTCCAGTCGGGGGCTTGGGCGCGCACGCCGTCGATCATTTGTTGCGGCGTCAGGCCCGGCCCCGATTCAAACTTGCGCACCTCGTCCTGGCCGGACAGTTTCAATTTTACGTGCGTCCCGCCGACGTCGAGCGTCAGGATTGTCATGTGTAATGCCCCCCGCCGGCTATTGTAGTTACTACCGCAACCGATCCCACAGCAGCAGCGCCGTCAGCGTCTTGGCGTCGCGGATCGTACCGTCCAGCGTCCACGCCATCGCCTGGGACCACGCCACGACGTGCGGCGTCATCTGCTCGTCAGCTTCCGGCCGCATGGGGCCAGGCGTCAGCTCCTCCGCCACGAACAGGTGCGTCCGCTCGCTCAGGACGCCCGGTGAGGGGTAGAACTCGGCCAGCTTTCGCCAGCGCTTCGCCTGATAGCCGGTCTCTTCCTCCAGCTCGCGGACGGCGGCGTGCTCCGGCGGCTCGCCCGGTTCCAGCGTACCGGCCGGGATTTCCCAAAGCGTTTCGTTCACGACGAAGCGCGGATTGTGCAGCAAACAGATGTGATCGCGGTCCACCACCGGCAGGATGGCGGCGGCGCCGGGATGCACCACCAAGTCGCGGTGCATCGGCCGGCCGTCGGCGCCGGGTTCGACGTCGTCGTAAACCTGGATTTTCCGTCCCTTGTGAACAAGCGTGCGCGGCATGATCTTCTCCGATGATTGCGACGACCCTGCCGCGATGATAGAATCCAAACCAACAGGGTGCAACGCTTCCCTCGCACGAGCCGCCGTCATGCGCGATCCGCTATCCTGGTCGTTCCCGATGGGACGCATGTTCGGCGTCACCGTGCGCGTGCATCTTTTGTTCCTCGTTTTCTTTGCAGCCAGCGTTTTGCGCGTGGCTTTCTGGGCGCCGCCGGCCGGGCATCCCAAAGACACGATCCCCGACGGCTCCTGGATCGACATCTGCATCATCCTCGGCTTGCTGTTCCTTTCCGTTCTGGCCCACGAATTCGGCCACGCCTTCGGCGCCCGTTTCGTCGGCGGCGATTGCCAGGAGATCCTGATGTGGCCGCTCGGCGGCCTGGCTTACGTGGACGTGCCACACACGCCGCGGGCCAACTTCCTCACTACCGCGGCGGGGCCGGCCGTCAACCTGTTCCTTTGCATCATCTGCGCATTGCTGCTGCTCCTGGTCCATACGACGCCGCTGCTGCCGCCGCTGAATCCGCTTGCCTACACCGGCCGCGACTTCAGCCAGATGGTCTCGCTGGCCCCGTGGGGGACCTATCCTTGGGTGGAAGAAACGTGGGTGCGCCTGCCGGTGTACAGCCCCCCGGTCATGATCGGCTGGCTCTTTTGGGTCAACTACGTCCTGTTCCTGCTCAACATTATCCTGGTCGGCTTCCCGATGGACGCCGGCCGGCTGCTGCAGTGCATCCTCTGGCCGCGCGTCGGCTATCGCCAGGCGACGCTGACGGCCGTGTTCGCCGGCTTCATCACCTGCGTGGTGCTGGGCGTTTTTGCCGTCTGGCAGAACGAAGTGATCGTTCTCTGCCTGTGCCTCTTCGTCTTCATCTCCTGCAAGAACCAGTGGATGATCCTGGAAACCGGCGGCGAGGACCCCCTGCAAGGCCACTACGATTTCTCGCAGGGCTATACCAGCCTGGAGCGCGACGAGCCGCCGCCCCCGCGCGTCCGCCGGCAGAGTTGGTGGCAGCGCTGGATGCAGCAGCGGACGGCGAAGAAGGTCCAGCGCGAACAGGACCAAAAGGAGGCCGAGGACCGGCGCATGGACGAGCTGCTCGAAAAGATCCAGCGCCACGGCCGCGACTCCCTGACGGCGGAAGAGCAGCGCTTCCTCAAGCGGGTAAGCGAACGGTTTCGCAATCGGCAATAAATATCTGTGGGACAGGATTCCAATCCTGTCCACCTCGCCGGACAGGATTGGAATCCTATCCCACAGGCAGAGACAACGGACCAATGGCAGATCTAATTGAGCCGCGGACGCTGAAGGGCTTTCCCGATTACCTGCCGGACAAGATGATCCCGCGGGAGCGGATGCTGGAAAAGGCGCGCGAGGTCTACCGCTCCTACGGCTACGCTCCCATCGATACGCCGGCTCTGGAATATGCGGAAATCCTGCTCGGCAAGATGAGCGAGGCGGCGGAGATTCAGCGGCAGCTGTACCGCTTCAAGGACAACGGCGGCCGCGACGTGGCGTTGCGTTTCGATCTCACGGTACCGTTCGCCCGCTTCGCGGCCATGCACATCGCCAAGCTCGGCGTGCCGTTCAAGCGCTACCACATGGGTCCGGTCTGGCGCGGCGAAACGCCGCAGGCCGGCCGGTTCCGCGAGTTCTGGCAGTGCGACTTCGACACCATCGGCACGGAGTCCAACGCCTGCGACATCGAAACGGCCCTGGTCATCCACGACCTGATGCGGGCGCTCGGTTTCGAGCGCTTCGAGGTCCGCGTCAGCAACCGGCTTATTCTCAACGGCCTGCTGGAAGAATTGGGCCTGGCGGAGCAGGGGCCGGCGCTGCTGCGGGCGCTCGACAAGCTGTCCAAGGCGGGCCGCGACGCCGTTGTTGCAGAGATGACCGAGAAGGCCGGGGCGGCGGCCGGGCAGGCGGAACGCGTACTGGCGCTGGCCGGCATGGGAGGAACTAACACGGAGATTCTGGATCGGCTGGAACGGGAATTCGGCGGCAATGCGAAAGCGGCCGAGGGCGTGAAGCGGCTGCGCGAGCTGGCGAACGTGGCCCGGACCGCCGGCGTGCCGGAAGAACGGGTGAAGGTCGACCTGTCGATCGCCCGCGGCCTCGACTACTACACCGGCACGATCTACGAGACGTTCCTGCTTGATTTGCCGCAGATCGGCAGCGTCTGCTCCGGCGGCCGCTACGACAACCTGGCCGGCCTGTACACCAAGCAACGGCTTCCGGGCGTCGGCGCCTCGCTGGGTCTGGACCGCTTGCTGGCGGCGATGGAGGAATTGAAGCTGCTGCCGAAGACGGCGACGCCGGCGCCGGTGCTGGTGGTGCAATTCAGCCCCGAGCGGCTCGGCGAGTATCAGCAGATGGCCCGGCGGCTGCGGGCGGAAGGGATCGGCGTCGAGGTCTATCCCGAGGCGAAGAAGGTCGGCCAGCAGTTCAAGTACGCGGAGCAGCGGGGCTTCCGGGTCGGACTGATCGCGGGGCCGGACGAGTTTGCGCAGGGTGTGTGGAAGATCAAGGACCTGGCGCGACGCGAGGAAACGACGGTCGCGGCGGCGGATGTGCTGGATGCGGTGCGGATACTGCTGGCCGGTTAGCCGCGACCCGACGGGGAGCGCGTGCCACAGGAAGCGAGGCGGCCGATGGACCGCGGCAACCACTATGAAGCGGCCTTCGAGGCGTACCTGCAAGAGTACCGTCTCTGCTACGTCGCCGTGGACGAGACGCGGCGGGCGCTGTTCGGCGATTCGCCGATCAAAAGCCTCGATTTCATCGTCTTCGGCGACCACGGGGCCCGGCTGCTGGTGGACGTGAAGGGTCGCCGCTTCCCGCTGGGGCCGCCGGAAAAGCCGCGCCGCGTTTGGGAATGCTGGTCCACCCGCGAGGACGTGGACGGCCTGGAGCGCTGGGCTTCGCTGTCCGGCAGCGGCTATCGCGGCCTCCTGGTCTTCGCCTATCACGTCCTGCCGTGCGTGGAATTGCCGGACGACGTGGAAGACCTGTGGCCGTGGCGCGGCCGGCGCTACCTGTTGCGGGCCGTCCTGGCCGCCGACTACCGCCGTCATATGCGCGTCCGCAGCCCCAAGTGGGGCACCGTCACGCTGCCAAACGCCGTGTTCCGCTCGCTGGTCCGGCCCTTGCATCATTTCACCCGGCGCCCGCCCGTCCCCGCCGAGGAATGCCCGGTGTCGCCATGAGCCGTCTCAAGATTGGCGTTCGTCTGGAATCGCTGGGCCTGCCGCTGCGCCAGGGGCTTGCTGCGGCCGCCCGGCTCGGCGTGCCCGGCGTCCGCGTGGATGCGGTTGGCGATCTGTCGCCGAACCGTCTGTCCGAAACCGGCCGGCGGGAATTTCGTCATCTTTTGCGCTCGCACAATCTCGAATTGGTCGCCGTCGGCTGTCCGCTGCGCCGCGGTCTCGACGCCGTCGAGGATCAGCAGCCGCGCATCGAGCATGTCCGCCGGGTGATGACGCTCAGCTACGACCTGGGGCCGCGCGTGACGATTGTGGAAGCCGGCGCCGTGCCGGGCGAGGGCGAGGGCGAGGAGGCGCGCGGCCGGCTGCTGACGGAGTCGCTGACGGCGCTTGCCGCCCATGGCGACCGCATCGGCGCCATCCTTGCGCTGGAGACGGGGCTGGAATCCGGCGAGGCGCTCAACGCCTACCTGGCGCGTTTCGACAGCGGCTCGCTCGGCGCCAATCTCGACCCGGCCAACCTGCTGACGCACGGCTTCGACGTGTATGAATCCGCTCGCGCCCTGGACCGGCGCATCGTGCGGGTCACGGCCCGCGACGCCCGCCTCGTCGGCGCCAGCCGCACCGCGCAGGAAGTTCCGCTGGGCCACGGCGACGTGGAATGGATGCAATTTCTCGGCGTCTTGGAAGAGGTGGAGTACCGCGGCTGGATGACGGTGGTGCGCGAAGCCGACGTCGCCTTTCTGCGCCGGCTGATCGGATGACGAACCGCCAAGACGCCGAGAACGCCAAGAAGAACAGCAATGTCTTCTTGCGTTCGCGGCGTCTTGGCGGTTCGCTTATGTCTTCGCCAGCACGTTGACCCGGCGGCCCTGGCGGTCGAACGTCACCACGCCGTCGATCAGCGCGAAGAGCGTGTCGTCCTTGCCGCGGCCGACGTTGCGGCCGGGGTGGAACTTGTTGCCGCGCTGGCGGACGATGATGCCGCCGGCCGACACGGAACCGCCGCCGAAGATTTTCACGCCCAGCCGCTGACTGTTCGACTCCCGGCCGTTGCGGACCGAGCCTTGACCTTTCTTATGAGCCATCGCTGCTCCTCAGGGTGTCGTCCCGCTCATTACTTCTTTTCCTCCGGCTTGTCCGGCGACAGCGCCGCCGGGGTCAGCTCGGAGGCCCGGTAGATCCACTGGTAGGGCTTGGCCTTGTC
>DATKHW010000843.1:0-6094 GCA_035546275.1 Gemmataceae bacterium | reverse complement strand
GTTTGGCGCGCTCGCCGAAGCGGAGGACGCAGGCGCCGACGCGGATCTGATCGCCGTTGCGCAGCGGCGTCGGCTGGCGCACCGACTTTTCATTGAGATACGTTCCCCCGGCCGTCTCGGCGTCGGCCAGGAAATACTGGTTGTTTTTTCGCTCGATGCGGGCGTGGAGCTTTTCCAGAGCGCTGTCGCCGAACAGGCCGATGTCGCACGATTCCGCCCGGCCGATGGTCGTTTCATCCTTGGATAGCATCACCTCCCGGCCGGGGCGGAAGCCGGCCTCCACCTTGAGCCACGCCTCCTTCAGCACCACCTGGGCCAGGCCGATCAGCACGCCGATGCACAGGCCGAGGACGACCAGAGCGACGGCCAGGCTGCTGTGCGGAAAAAGCCGTTGCGCCCCCTCGTTCATGTACAGCGGACCGAAGAAAAGCCCGCCGACGAAGCCGCCCAGGAAGCCGCCGTAGACGCCGTTTAAGACCTTGCGGCCGGCGGCGCCCATGCCTTGGTGGGCGGCCAGGGCGCGAAACACGTCAAAGGCGCCGATGGACGCGCCGATGAGCGTCCCGGCGATGATCCAGCCGATGAACAGCAAGTAGGGGGTGACGAAGAAGAACGCCTGACCGATGAGGCCGCCGAGCAGGCCGGCCACGCCGCCAAGAGCCGTGCAGAGCAGGACGCGGACGTAACGCTGGCCGCCGGTCTCATTGAGAACGGCGTCGACGGCGCCGACCGCCCCGGCCGTCAGGCCGCCCAGCAATCCACCGATCAGGACCACGCGGAGAAACGGCGGTTCCACGTCGCGTATGCCCAGGCCCTGCACCAGGACCCAGGCCAGGAACGCGGCCCAGCCGCCGCAGATTGCACAGTAGTAAATAAACGTCTTGAACGACATCGGCCGTTTACCGCCCTTTTCCGATCGCCTTTTGCGTCATCCGAAAATGCTCTTGCTCTTGACCACGACGGTGTGCGGCCGGGTCTGCGCGGCGCCGCTCGCCGCTTCGATCTTGTACTCGCCGGCCGCAGCGGCGTGGACGTTCCAGAACACGACGCCGCGTTTGCCGCCTTCCTCCAGGCTCTTGCGCGTCGAGTCGCCCTTGGTGAACGTCAGGCCGTCGGGCAGCTGCAGCTCCACGACGTCGCCCGCCTTGCCGTTATAGACGTAAGCCGTGACGATGAAGTCCGAATTGGGCGGCACGGAATCCGGCGTGCTGAGGGCCACCGCCGTCCCGCCGCCCGTGCTGATGTCCAGCTGGCTCAGGCCGTAGGTGAACGCCAGGTCGCGCACGCCCTTGGCGGGCGTCTCGGCCGCATCGCTCTCGGCGTCGCAGGGCCAGTAGAGCGCCACGCACGAATCGCCGCCCTTGTCGTCCTGGATCGACGCCATCGGCACATCCCAGCGTTGCCGGCCCTGCTGCGGCGGGAAGTGCGTCACGCGCACGTCGTCCGGCTCCTCCAGATGATCCACGCCCGGCAGCCGGATGTTCCGCAATCCCAGCCGGACGACCGTGCCGGGGTTGGCGGCGTCGTCGCCGTTTTCGACCACTTCGAGATACGGCGGCACTTCAATCCCTTTGAACTCCCGCATGTCCCGAATGAGGCCCTTCACGCCGGGGGCGGTGAACGGTACGCCGTCGTTGGTCCCGATGAACGTGTCGAGCATGAAACGCACCCCGACTTTGACCGGCTCATCGCCGTAGTTCTCGACGCGATACCAGACCAGGCAGGTATCCAGCAAGCGGCTCTGGCCAGGCACGATCTCCACGCGCTGCTCCACGCGCACCTTCCACTTCGGGTCTGGGAAGTCCATCACCGTGACGTTGCCGTAACGGCCCTTGGGCAGGTCCTTGCAGGAAACGACGCGGTTCTCTCCTTGCTCTTCGCCGAAATAGAACTCCGATCCCTCGATATTGACGATGGTATTGTTGGTGCCGCCAAACTCCTCGAAGGTGAGCTGCTTGTTCTTGCCGGCGTGGTCGGGTCGTGGGTCCGGCTCATGAGTCATCACGATGCCGAAGCGGTGGTTGTCCTTGTCTTTGTCCGGGTTGAACATCGGCAGCAGCAGCGGGTCTGGGTCGGCCAGGTTGGCAAACTTCCAATCCCTATAGTTGGCCGAGAGCATTTGCTGAGAGAGGTCCGTGCCCCCGCTTGCGGGATTGTCCGGGCCGCCGGAATGTGCGTCCGGGCCGCCGGAAGAAGGGGACGTGCCCCGGCCCACCAAATCCCCGATGACCACGAGCAGCAACGCCAGCGCCAGCGCCCCGGCCGGGATCAAATGGACCCAGAACGGCATGGCCGGCTTCCGATAGCGCGAGTAACCGCGCGGTGCTGGCGGAGCGGGCGGCGCGACAGTCTGGATCTGCGGCGACGAGAGCGGCCGGGCCGGAGCGGTCGCTGCGGGAGACGGCGCCGACTTCATCGAGACCGCCGGCGCGGCGTCAACCGTCTCCACGATCTCGATGATTTCCGGCTCCGGCTCCGGGGCGAGGACCGGCGCCGGCTCGTCGAAGTTGAAGACGTTGCCCTCGACCTGCAGCGTCACCGGCACCACGAAACGCTGGTTGCCGTTGGACTGCACCGTGACGCTGCCGACCAGGCTCTGGCCCGGATAATTCGGCACCGCCGGCACCGACACCGGCACGGTGACGAGCCGGCCGCTGATCTGGGCGCGGCCGACCTGCAGCCACGGTTGATTGCTGACGCCGTGGGCGTAAATCGGCTTTTTTTCCTCCGTCTTGACTTCAATGCTGCGGTTGAGGGGAACGCCGGGGGCACCGCTCAGCTGGATCGAGCGGACGTTGATGTTCACCTTCGGGGCCGGCGTCAGGCCGAGCGCTTCGAAGAACTGCTGCACGGCGGCGAGGCCGGAAGCCGGAGGGCCTTGCACCGGATAGGTCCAGCCGTTGGTCTTGTACCACCCGGCCACCTCGCCGCTCTCAAACAGCAAGGCGGCCTGTTTGGGCTGGGCCTTGGCCTTCTCGGCGATCTTCCGCGGGCTGGTCGCGCCGGCCAGAACGCCGTTGGGAAACGGCGTCACCGGCGCCTGCGCCCGGATGGTCACCGTGAGGGCGCCGCCGTTGGCGTCGAGGTTGAGGTGCGCTTCCAGCGGCTTGCTGCCGGCCCGCAGCCGATCGGCGACGACGCGCACCGGCAGCACATATTCATGGCGGAATTGAAAGTGCTTTTCCGCCGCGGCGGGTCCGTCGCCGAAACTGAGCCAGACGCCGTCGCTGCACGTGACGGCGCCGTGCAGCAGCCTCATGCCCTTGTTTTCCAGGCGCAGGTGAAACTCGCGCCCGGCGCCGCCGACGCAAAGAATCCCCAGGTTGACCTCTTGCGTCTCCACCGCCAGCTGCGGCGGGTCCAGCACGTCGGCGGGCAGGTTGCCGAGGAACTGGTCGAGGCCGCGGTCGTGGTCGGGGAATTTCGACGCCTCCTTGGCGGCCACGACAAGGTCCATGCGGCCCAGACCGCCGAGGAACGTCTCAAAGTAGCCCTGCATGAGCAGGTCGCGGGCCGTGTCCCAGTCGTCCTGGCAGGCGAGGGCCAGCTCGTTGAAGCTGCGGCAGGTCTTTCCGGTGGGGAACACGAAGGGGCGGGCGAAGATTTGGGCGCCGACGGCCACGGGGCCGCCGTTGCGGCTGTGGCCGCCGAGAACCAGACCATCGTAGTAGCAGTAGACGGCGTCCGCCGGATTGGCGCGCGAGCACTTGGAGCAGGTCTGGACCATGTCGTCTTCCTACCGGACGCGCGATCCTTTTGGCAGAGAGGGGCGGAGGGCCGGCGCAAGAATGTTGTGATTATGACAGCGCGGCGGCGAATGTTCAACGATCTGGGCGAGGGGCGGAGCGCGGTTGTTTATTGACGGTCTGGCCAGGAAAGCCCGCCGGGACCTCGACGGCTGTGGGTTTCGGCTTAATTAGTGACTGTCCCATAAGCCTCTCCCCTCTCCCCGGTACCCAGGGGAGTGGGGTCGGGGGTGAGGGGTTCTTGGCCCAGGAAACCATGACCCCTCACCCCAACCCCTCGCCCCCGAGTACGGGGGCGAGGGGCTTATGGGACAGACTCTATCAGCTAATAGCTGCCAGCTAAGAGCTGTTAGCCAAAAGAGCAACCGTCAATAGCCGGGCTAGACGACGACCTTCAGCTGGACGGTGCCGATCTGGATCACATCGCTGACGTTCAGGACCTTCTTCTGGCCCGGATAGATGCGGGCCCGGTTGACGAAGGTGCCGTTGGAGCTGTTGAGGTCTTCAATCGACAGCTCGCCGTTCTCGAAGAAGATGCAGGCGTGCTGCCGCGAGCTCCACACGCGGTCCGGCGGCTCCTGGTCTTCCAGGTCGATGTCCACCGGCTTCTCGTCGGCCCGCCCGATGAAATTCTGCCCTTCGTAGATCGGGTATTCCACCTTGGGCTTGGTGCCGCGCTGCACCAGCAGCTTGGGTTCCTTGCCGGCCAGGCTGACGGCCGGGGCCGCCGGCGCTGCAGGGCCTGCGGGCGCCGCCGGCGCCTGCTCCGGCGCTGGGGGGGGCGGCGGGGGCGCGACGGCCTCGGGAGGCGGCGGCGGAGCGGCCGGCTCCAGGGATAGCGCTTCCGGCGAGAAGGGCGTCGCCTCCACGGGCGTCGCTTCCACCGGCATGGCCTCGACCGGCATGGCTTCCACCGGCATGGCTTCCACCGGCATGGCCTCGACCGGCATGGCCTCGACCGGCACGGCCTCGGCGACCATCGGTTCGGCTTCGACGGGGATGGCCTCGGCGGCCATCGGCACGGCCTCGGCGGCGACCGCCACTCCCGCCAGATCCGACTTGCACTGTTCGCAGAACAGCGCCCCGTCTTCGTTGCTGTAATGGCAAAACGGACACTGCACCATGTTGTGAACCTCGGCAGAGTTTCAGTGAAGCAGGGCCAAGCCTCGCGTTCGCACTGGTCGGCCCGGAGAGCGTTCCATCCTATCGGCCTTCCTTAGAGCGTCCGGAAGAAAACGCGTCTGGAACTCTAAAATCACAGTTCCAAACGTGTTTTCTTCCGAACGCTCTTACCCCAACGGCGCCTCCATGGCGTCGCGCGCGGCGTCGTCCACCGCCAGCTGCGTCTTCTTGGAGACGCGGCCGCCGGCGTGGAGTTCTTCCAAAACCTTCTTGGCCAGCATCGTCTTCTTGGCGGCGCGGGGACCCATGACCTCCGCCTTCTTCTCGATGCTCTGGGCCACGCGTTTCACTTCCTCCTGGTTGTTCGTCGAAATGGCCGCTTGCAGGTTCTTGTTCAGCTCGAAAATCTGCACCTCGTCGATGTGCTTGGCCACCTCCGCGTTGATGTAGCCGTGGCCCGCCGCGGTGTACGTCATCTCCAGCGGCACCTGGCCGGTGCTTTCGCGCTGGTCGGTGCCGGGGTCGAACGTCACCTCGATGTCGGCGATGCTGAACTTCCCGTCAGGCCGCTTGGGCAGACTCAGATCGATAATGTAGCGGGTCGGTTTGTCGCGCTCCAGTGTGCCGAGCTGGGCCACGAGATGCCGCTCCTCCGGCTCGGCCAGCGTCAGCTCCTTGATCTCCGGCACGACCATGCGGACGCGCTTGACCTTGACGTCCTTTTTGACGCGCAGGTGCATTTCGACGTTGAGGAAGCCGGCCGCGGCCAGTGCGGCGAACTCCTGGGCGAAAACGCGCTCGGCGGCCGTCACGTCGTTGACGTCGATGTAGCCCCAATCGCCCTCCGCCAGCTTGGCCAGGTCTTTAATGAGGCTCTGGTTCCACTCGGTGCCGACGCCGATGATGTTGAAGCGGATGTTCTTTTGCACCGCCTCCTTGGCCAGGTTGCGGCAGGTCTGCTCCCCAGACGTCTCGCCGTCGGTCAGCACGATCACCTGAGACAGCTTGCCCGGCCCGATCAGGCGCTCGACCTCGGCCATGCCCATGCTGATGCCCTGGTCCATCGACGTGCCGCCCGGATCGACGTCGAACATATCGACCTTGTTGATGACGTCCTCGATCTGGGCCTTCTGGGACAGCGGCGTGGGCGGCAGCACGACCTGGCAATTGTGGGCGAACGCGACGATGGCGAGGCTGTCGTCGGGCTTGAGCTTCTGGATGGCGTG
>DATKHW010000842.1:0-19973 GCA_035546275.1 Gemmataceae bacterium | reverse complement strand
CCAAGACGAATTCCATCGGCTTCTTGCGACAAAAAGCAGGCAAAATCGAGCGAAGGCGCGCTGTTTGCTCTGAACCGCCGCACCAATTCCCACAAGGGGTCCGACGAGAGGCACGGCATGAAGCTGCTCTTTACCGCCTCTGCTTCAATCTGATGCTCGTTTCAGCGGCCGATGGATGGCCGCGCCGCTAACGCCTGTCCGAACCTGATGAGTTTCTCTCCCACTGTCCAAGTCGCCGAGGTGGACAATGAAGCTCTGGGGCAAGCATCTCCGGTGGTTGCGCGCCGACCGGCGCGCGAGTCCGAGAAAGCCGTGGTTCGTGCCGCGACTGGAGCCGCTCGAGCGTCGGGAAACGCCCAATTCCCTCTACCACCCCCTCTTCGCGTCCGCCTTCCTGTCGCTGGATCCGCTCGATGCGCCGGTCAGCATCGTCCCCGGCGACGGATCGGGTTCCGACCAGGGCGGCGGCGACGGCGGTTCGGGCGGCGGCTCCGGCTCCCAGGGCGGCGCCGGCGGCTCATCGCCGCCGCCCTCCAACTACACCCCCGCCGACCCGGCCGCCGCCGCTGCGACGATCAACCAGAACGCCGACCTGTTCGACGCCGGGCTGGGCGACGACGCCTCCAACTTCGCCTCGCTTATTGCGGCGGCCGTCGCCTGCCTGGGTCAGTCCGGCGGAACGGCCGGCGTCGGCGCGGCCGCGGTCGTCGGCCTCGCCACACCGGCCGCGCCCCCAACATCCCCGGCCCCTCCTTCCGACGCAGCCACAGGCCCCGCGCCCGCCCTCTACCCGCCGGCCGGGACCACTGGGGCCATCGGCCAGAGCCTGTCGCCCAGCCAGTTCGGTCTCAGCCCCTTCACGCTGCTCAACGGGGCCACGGTCAGCGCCCTGACGCCCTTCGCGGTCAGCTCCGGCATGTCCGTCCCGGCCGCCCACTCCGGCGGCGGTACGACTATCACGACCGGGACCGACGCCAACAACATCGGCTACACCGCGACCACCACCGATTCCTGGTCGTTCAACGCCACGCTGACCGCCGACGCCGCCGGCGGCCTGACCTACGAAGAGACCTATTCGTTCAGCTACGACGTGCAGACCGTGCCAGCGGCGACCGGCGGGGCGTCGGTCCACGACTGGGGCGCGTCCGGCTACACCTTCATCGCCAATAACGACAACGGCCAGTACAGCTTCACGCTGACCGCGGCGCTGACGGCCGACGAGGTCGGCTCGCAGACGGTGGCCACGTCGTCGTCCGGCGGCCCTGCCAGCACGCTGACAACGACCTGGCAGTCGGAATCGCAGTACGAGCGGACCATCACCGACGCGACCAACCCGGCAACCGGCGCCGCGTCCGGTTCCGACTTGGGCGGCGGCATGACGACGCAGAGTTCCTCCAGCGTCGGGACGTACAGCCGGCCCATCGCGGTGGGCTTCGGCAGCGGCACGGTGAGCGGATCGCAGAGCGCCTCCAGCGGCCAGGGCGCATCTTACCAGTTCGCGGTTCAGGAGTCGCAAGACGCCACTGGCGCGATAACGCAAAGCGGGACGTGGGCCGACGCCAGCGGCGGTTATTCCGGCGATTGGTATTCCGGCAGCGGGGCATATGCAACCGTTTCACCGGCAGGCAGCGCCGGTACGCCGGCGTCGGCCGACGCTACGCCGGTCCCCACCGTCTCGGGAGGTCCTTACGCCCCCGGCGCGACCCTGACCGGCGGCGGCGTCTACACGGAGTCGGGCGCCGACAGCATGGGTTACGGCTCCAGCGACCAATACGCGCTCCAGAACGACGGTACGTGGCAGGCGTCCAGCGGAGTCGGCAGCAGCAGCGGCACGGGTTGGACGCAGAACAGTTGGTCCGGCTCGGGCGGCTACGGCTACGCGATGGACGGCGGTTCAGTCAGCGGCGCGTGGCAGCAGAGCGGCGGCGCCGAGACCAATTACCAGACGAACACCAACTCGACGCTGGGCAGCAGCGGCTGGACGCAGACGGGGAGCTACGCCTCCGGCGACGCCGGCGGGCAGGCCGATTCCTATCAGGGGTCCGGCAGCTACGTCATCAACTCCGCCGCGGCGTCGGCCAGCGGCAGCGGTTCGGGCAGCGGGAGCAGCAGCCCCGCGCCGCCGGCCGTGGATGCGTCGCCGGTCCCCAGCGCCTCAGGCGGCGGCCCCTACGCCAGCGGCGCGATCTTCACCGGCACAGGCGTCGTCGAAGAATCCGAATCCGACAGCTCCGGCTACGCCGACAACAGCAACTATTCGCTGGCATCCAACGGCTCGTGGCAATCCGGCAGCGGTTCGGGCTGGAGCAGCGCCAGCGGCTCGACGCAGTGGAGCTACTCCGCTTCCGGCGGCTACGGCTACGCTATTGCCGGCGGTTCGGTGAGCGGCCTTTGGCAGCAGAGCGGCAGTGCCAGCACGAGCTTCAACACCAACACCAATTCGACCCTGGGCGCCAGCGGTTGGACGCAGACGGGTAGCGCGGCCTCCGCCGACGGCGGCATGGAATCCGATTCCTATCAGGGATCGGGAAGTTACGTCATCAGCTCCGCCGCCGCGGCCGGCACGGCACCGCCCGCCGTCAGTGCGTCGGTCCTACCCAGCGCATCCGGCTGCCCGGCCGCGCCCGGCGCCTCCATCAGCGGAACCGGCTTGGTGACCGAATCGGGTTCCGACGATTCCGGCTACGGCGACGGCAGCCAGTACACGCTGGCCTCTGGTTCGTGGCAGCAGACGACCGGAACCAGTTGGAGCAGCGGCAGCGGCGCGGCCAAGTGGGGCTATTCCGCCTCCGGTAACTACGGCTATGCCATCGCCGGCGGCGCCGTCAGCGGTCTCTGGCAGCAGAGCGGCAGCGCCGACACCGACTACAGCACCGCGGTCAATTCCACGCTGGGAAGCAACGGTTCTTGGACGACGACAGGGTCGAAGGCCAACGGCGAGAGCGGCGGCCAAGCCATCGGCTATTCCGGCTCTGGGAACTACGCCATCGTGGCCGCGGTCGGCGCGGCGTCGATGTCCGGCAGCGGGTTCGGCCGCGGAGTCGGGTTCGGACGACTGGAGCTACGGCTACGCGACGCAATCGAGCATCGGCAGCAGCGGCGCCTGGTTGCCGGCCACCGGCAGCGGCGGGACCAGCGAGACCGAGTCCAACCAGTGGGGCTATTCCGCCGCGGGCGCCTACACGCGGGCCTTGGACGGCGGCTCGCTGCCGGGGACCTGGCACGCGTCCGGCGGCGCTTCGGGCGGCTACACGGCCGAGACGACCTCCACGCTCAATGCCAACGGCTCGTGGACCACGACCGGCGTCGCCAGCAGCAGCGGTTCGGGCAGCGGCTTGTGGGGATACTCGGGATCGGGTTCGTATTCCTCGTCCACCAACACCGGCGACTCCCTAAACGGCTCTGAATCCTCCTTCAGCAGCCAGGCCACAGAGAACTACCTGCAAGGCTGGTCGTCGCAATACACCGTCCTGTCCACGTTGGCGGCGAATGGTTTGGTGAACACCGTCACCACCGCATCGGCCAGCGGCAGCGCTTCGGGCAGCCACACTTACTCGTCCAGCGGCTCTTCTTCCAGCTGGTCGCAGACGGGCGACTACGCCGACGGCAACGGCACGTCGGGCGGGACCAGCGCCGCCTTCGGCACTTCCTTAACGGAGTCGATGCAGTCGCAGTGGCAGGAAGGCTACGTCATCACGTCCAGCCCGACCGGCGTGACCACCAGCGGCGGCGCATCGGGCAGCAGCCGCGCTCTACACCGCCCGCTCGCCCTGCATCGCCACGATGGTCAGCCCATAACGATCGGCCAGCGCCACGGCCTCGGCCCGGTCCAGAAAGATAGTGCGATCCGCCTCTACGGCCAGCACGCGGCCGCCGGCCCGGTGCATCGTCTCAATGGTGTCGCGGCCGACGGTCGGTACGTCGAAGCGCAGGTCCTGCTGCGGCTTGGCGACCTTGACGACGATGAAGCCGCCGGCCCGGCACAGCTCGCCGGCGCGCAGGATGGCTCGATCCGTGCCCTCGATGGCCTCGACGGCCAGGACGGCCTTGTTCTTGACGGCCACGCTTTGGCCCACGTCAAGCCGGCCCATTTCGCGGGCCATTTCCCAGCCGAAGGCGATGTCCGCCTCCTCGGCGGCGCTGGGGCGACGTCGGGTTAAAACGCCGGGACGCACGAGCAGCTCCGGACAAAAGGCCAACGCCGACTCGAACCACAAGCCGTCGGCGGCGAATTCATCAATTACGGAGAGCAAAAGTGAATCATCGCGGTTGTCGCGGCGCCGGCCGAAGTACCACCAGCGAAGCGTTCGCAGATCGGGCAGCAGCGAGAAGATTTTCCACGGCTTGTGCATCAGGTCAGCCTTGGGCACCTTGCCGGCCATGACGATTTGGCGGACGCCGTCGCGCTTGAACAGCCGGATCATCGTGCCGATGCGCGTGGGATGCGTCCAGTGGAAGCGGTGGACCAGGGGCCGCAATTCGTCCGGCGCGATGCCTCCCAAGGCCACGCAAACCACCGGCAGGCCGACGTCGCGGGCCTTCTCGGCGAAGGCGATCGGGAATCGGCCGCTGCCGGCCAGCAGACCAATCGGCGACGCGGTGCGCCCGTCATTCCTCATCCGGCACCCCAAGCTGCCGCTTCAGCCGCTTCACGTCCTTGCATAGCGCCGGCAGCCGATCAAGACTCAGCAGGATGCGTTTCTGTTCGTTCTCCGGCCGGGGCGGAGCGCCCAGCACGCGGACGCCGGCCGGCACGTCGCTCGGCACGCCGGACTGGGCGCCGATCAGTGTGCGGTCGCCAATGTGCACGTGATCGGCCACGCCGACCTGGCCGGCCAGCACCACGTAATCGCCGGTGCTGGACGAGCCGCCGACGCCGACCTGGCTCACGAACAAATTGTGCCGGCCGATCTGACAGTTGTGGCCGATTTGCACGAGATTGTCGATCTTCGTGCCGGCGCCGACGCGAGTGGCCTGAAAGGTGCCGCGGTCGATCGTGACGCCGGCCCCAATCTCCACATCGTCGCCGATCTCGACGCGTCCAAATTGCGGCGTTTTGACGTGCCGACCGTCCACCATCCGGTAGCCGAAGCCGTCGGCGCCGATCACGGCGTTGGCATGGACGATGACGCGGTTTCCCAGGATCGCGTCGTCGTAAAGGACCACATGCGGATAAAGCGTCACGTCATCGCCGATGCGGCAATTGCGGCCGACGACGGCGCCGCTGAACACGCGGCAACGAGCGCCGATCACGCTGCCCTCGCCGATGAACGCGAACGGCAACACGCTGGCGTCCGGGCCAATCACGGCCGATGGATGGACGAACGCCCGCGGATCGACGCCGTGCGGCGGCGGCTCCGGCCGGCCGTGCAGCCGTTGCATGATTGCCACAAAAGCGGCCAGGGCGTCCTTCACTTCGACGACCGCAAATGTTTTTTCCGAGGAGCTGACGAACTCCGTCAAACGGCCGACCAGGGCGGCAGGCGCCACGACGGCCGCGGCCCGACAGGATATGAGGAGGCGGGCGTTGCGTTCATTTTCGACGAAGGTCAGATCCTCCGGCCCCGCTTCCGGCACGGGCTTGGCGGCGTGGATCATGCGGCCGCCGTCGCCGTGGACCTGTCCGTGAACCAACGCCGCGAGGTCGTTCACCGTGATAGGCACGTGGGTTCCGCCCTCACTTCCGGGAATGGCGCCGTCCCGGCGTTGGGACGGGACGCAAACGTAAGGATGATAGTCCGCCGTCAGCGATGGAACAATGCGAATTTTCCGACCGACCTTATCAGCGCCCGTTCATCACGGCTGCCCGCTCTTGACAATTCCCGGCGCAGCCGCGATAAGGCTGGCCCCTATAGCTGAAGTTAGGTTAAGCCATTCTTCCAGTCGGTCGGCCGCAGACTGCACGATCCCGAAGGATCGAACAATGGAATGGGAAAGGAATCCCGACATGAGCACGGCTGCTCGGCCCAATGCGATTCCTCTCGCCGTCCGCGTCGGCCGTTGGGCCGACTCGCGGGTGCTATGGACCTTTCTTCTCCTCCTCGGTCTGACGATCCGGTTGCGGTACTACCTGTGCGCCGCCTCCTACTGGTATGACGAATCCTTTGTGGTCCTGGCGGTTCGAAGCCTTGATTTCACGGCGCTGCTCGGGCCGCGGCCGTACAACCTGATTAGCCCCCCCCTCTACTTGTGGATCGTCCGATGCCTCTACCTGCTCGGCGGCGACGGCGAGCTGCTGATGCGCCTGCCGGCCTTCGCCGCGGGCGTCGTCGCTTTGCTCCTGATGATTCCGCTGACGCGACGCCTGTTGCCTGGCCCCTGGGCGGTGTGGGCGTTTGCACTGGCGGCCGTCAGCCCGCACGCCGTGTCCCATGGCAGCGAAGTGCATCCGTACACGCTTGACCTCTGCGCGGCCGAATTCATCCTGCTTTGCACTTTTTGGCTGCTGGAGCCAGGGGTCGAGGGTTGCGGCCGCCGCTGGGCCGTCGCGGGATTGGGGGCGGTCGCGGCAGTCGGCTTGTGGGCCTCCTTTCCGTCGGCTTTCGTGCTGGCCGGGGCGTCGGCGGCGCTGCTCATCGCCGTCTGGCGGCGCCCGACGGTCCGCGGCTGGGTGGGATGGGCGGGGCTGAACGCGGCGATTGCGGCATCGGGCGCTCTCCTTTGGTGGTTTTCCGCCCGGCATATGTACTACCCGGGCATGATCGAGCACTGGACCAATGCCTGGGGGGGCTTTCCGGATTGGCGGAAGCCGTTGGCCGCCGGTCGCTGGCTGCTTTATCGTCCTTATGAGATATGTAATTATGCCAATCGCGACCTGGGCGTGCCGCTGGCGGCGCTGGTCTTCGTGGGCGGCGTCGCCTTGGCCTTCCGATCCCCGCGGCAGGCGGCGGCGGCGGCGACGCCGTTCATGCTGGCCGTGTCCGCCGCTCTCGTCGGCAAGTACCCGCTTGCCCACCGCACCACCATGTTCCTGCCGCCCTGCGTGTGGCTGCTGGCGGCGGTCGGTTTGCGGGAGCTATGCCGCTGGGCCGGGCGGCATCGCGGCAAGGTAGCCGTAATGGGAGCGCTTATGGCCGGTTATGCCGCGGCCTGGACGGCGCCCGCGTTGATTTGGCCCGTGCCGGACCCGGGCCTCGACTATCGAGGCGCCTACCAGTTCGTCCACGCCCACCAGCGGCCCGGCGACCTGAAGTACTGCCAAATGGCGGTCGTGTATGACACGTATTACGGCACGGACCCGGCGCTGCTCCGGGACGAGGAATTTCCGACGGCCGAGCGGCGGGTCGGCGAGGAGCGCTTGTGGGCCGTGTTCGGCGACACCCGCTTGGACATGCGCCGCCGCCTGGAGATCGCCGGCGGTCGCGTCGTTCTCGAGCATCATGTCCAGGGCCTGGTCGTCCTGCTGTTCGAGCCAGGGACGGCGCAGCGATCGGGGCCGGCCCGTCCCATCCAGTAGCTCTGGCCCGGCCCGCATCGCGCCTCCATCGAAGCAGGGCCGCGGCCCACCGCGAGAACGCTCTGCGTTCCATCGCAGCGAAAAACAAAATGGAACCAGTCTCGTTTCTTGGCCGCCCGCTCTTGACAATTCCCGGCGCAGCCGCCATAAGGCCGGCCCCTGCAGGTGAAGCCATTCCTCCGGTCGGCCGGGTTGGCCTTGACGCGCGGCGTCAAGGAGCGCGGCGGATTGCGGCAAGGGGGCGATATGCGGCGAATGCTGGCGAGGGCCTGGGTGAGCGCCGTGCTGCTGCTGGGCGGCTGCGCCTCCGGCCCGCTGCTGGAAAACCCCTTGGTCGTCCATCCCGCCGGTCAAGCGGAGTGCGCCGGCAATCCCGTCTATGTCCCCTACAGCTCCGGCCCGGAATCTTACGCCGCCTTGTTTGAGCACACCCTGGATGTGATGGGGGATTACGGCTTTGACATCGCCTATTCCAACCGCTACAGCGCGGTGGATCAAATCCAGACCTACCCCAAGATCAGCCCCGGCCTGGGTCAGCCATGGAAGCTCGGCAGCCCGGACTTGCATCAGCGCCTGGTCGCCTCGTTCCAGACGATCCGCCATCGCGCGATCATCTCGATCGCCCCGGCCAACGACGGCGGTTATTTCGTCACTGTAAAGGTTTACAAGGAGCTGCAGGACCTGCCGCGGCCCAGCCGCGCTGTCGCCGGCGCCGCTTCGTTCCGCAGCGACCCCACCGTCGAGCGCCAGTACGAGGTGATCGAGGTCGGTCAATTTGAGAACGGCTGGATTCCGACCCGTGAGGACGCCCTCATGGAGCAGGAAATCCTCAGTCGCATATCCCGGTGCGATCCCATCGACGTAGTACCGGCCCGTTAGAAGATGCGATTCATCCGGTGTTCTTCAAGCCCGACGCCACGCCGTTGACGCTCTCCAGCACGGCGGTCAGCACCTCCTCGCGCGGTTCCGCGCCGGCGCGCAGACGTTTCAGCAGCACCAGCTGAATGAAGCTCAAAGGATCCACGTACGGATTGCGTCGCTGGATCGAATTGCGCAGCACCGGGGCGCGCTCCAGCAACGCGCTCTGTCCGGTGATTTGCAGGATCACATCGACGGTGCGGTCGTACTCAGCGGCGATCCGGTCGAAGATGCGGTTGGCCAACGCCTGGTCCTCCGCCTGATCGGCGTAAAGCCGGGCGATCGTGAGATCGGCCTTGGCGAGAATCATCTGGGCGTTGTCGATCAACGTCGTCCAGAAGGGCCAGCGCTGGTACATCGTGTGCAGCACCTCGCGATCCTCCGGCCGCTCGCCGAGGTGTTCCATGATCGCCCCGCCGATGCCGTACCAGCCCGGCAGCGTGTGCCGACTCTGCATCCAGCTGAACACCCACGGGATCGCCCGCAGCTCTTCGATGCCGGCGGATGCACCGCGTCGCGCCGGCCGAGAGGCAATCTTCAGCTGCGACACTTCCGCCAACGGCGTGGCCTGCTCGAAGTAGGTCAGAAACTCCGGCGTCTCATACACCAGCTCGCGGTACAACCGGTGGGCGCGCTCGGCCAGGCGGTCCAGGATCAGCTCCCATCCCGGCTCCAGCGGCTCGTCGTCGGCGACGAAGCTGCACCGCAGTACGGCGTTGAGCAATTGCCCAAGATGGCGCTCCGCAATGGCGTGATGGCCGTAGCGGTCGGCGATCATCTCGCCCTGTTCCGTGATGCGCAGTCGGCCGGCGACGCTGCCGGGAGGCTGGGCCAGGATGGCATGGTTGGCCGGCCCGCCGCCGCGGCCGATCGCGCCGCCGCGGCCGTGGAAAATCTGCATGGCGACGCCGGTGCGCCGGCCGACTTCCGCCGCCGCCGCCTGCGCGCGGTAAAGCGCCCACGCCGATTGCAAGGGCCCGCTCTCCTTGTTGCTGTCGGAATAGCCAATCATGACCTCTTGCAGATCGCCGCGCAGCTGCAAGTGCTTGCGGTAAATCGGCAGCATCAGCAGCCGTTGCAGAATGGCCGGCGCGCTTTTCAGAGATTCCAGAGTCTCAAAGAGAGGAACAATGTGAAGCCGGCTCACGCCGTCGGCCGGGCGGAACAGGCGGGCCTCGCGAGCCAGCAGCAGCACCTCCAGCAAATGGGCCGCTTCCGACGCGCCGCTGATGATGTACGTGTCCACGGCGTCCGGACATTGCTGGTCCAGCACGGCGGCGATGGTCCGAAGCGTCTCGACGACCTCCCGCGTCTCCGCCGAGAACGGCGGATGGGTCGGTATCAACGGCCGGGTCTGCTGCAACTCGCGGACCAGGCAGTCGAAACGCTCATTGGCCGACATCTTGCTGTAGCGCGGAGCGACGCCGGCCCACGCCAGGATTTCTTCGATCGCCTGGCCGTGGCGCTGGCTGTGCTGCCGGACGTCCAGCGTCAGCAAATGCGTGCCGAAAGCGTCCACGAGACGGATGAGATCGTGGATTAGTCCGCTGGCTGCTGTCGTCGCGCCGAGCCGGCGGAGGTCGTCGGCGATCACCGTCAAGTCGTCGAGCAGTCCCTGCCGGCCCATGTACACGCCGGCCGGCGGCCGCTGTTCTTCGGCCGTCCAGCGCGGCTCCAGCCCTTCCAGATACGCCAGGGTGAGCCGCAGTCGGGCCGCGATGAAACGGCACTTGCCGCGATACGGCTCGTCGTCCTTGTGGACCAACTCGGGCAGCAGCTCGCCGTCGCGAGCCAGCGAGGCGCGGAAGGCCTCGCCGGGCAGGACGAATCGCTGAGAGTGGCTAAGCTGCCGGCCCAGTTCAGTGACCAGTTCAACGTAGCGACGCAGCGCGGTTTCCTGGTGGACCCGGATGGCGTTGGCGGTGACGCTGTGCGTGACGTGCGGGTGGCCGTCGCGGTCGCCGCCGATCCAGGAGCCGAAGCGCAGAAAGGACGGTACGCGCCAGGAATGTTCGGGGTAAACGGCTTGCAAAGCCGATTCCAGCTCGCGATAGATGCGCGGCGTCACATCAAACAAGGCGCTTGCGGCCACTTCCAACCCCTGTCGCACCTCGTCGAGGACGGTGGGCCGGCGGCGACGAACGGTGTCGGTCAGCCAGAACGTTTCCACCACGTCGGCGACGGCAGCGACGGCGGCGTCGCGGTCGCGCTGCGTCAGGCGGGCGTATTCGAGCCGATCGAGATGCTGGGCGATCGCTTCCAGATTTTCCAGCACCGTTCGGCGCCGCGCCTCACTGGGATGCGCGGTGAAGACGGGGCAGATCAGCGCCTGCCGCAAGAGGCACTCCACGTGGCCGGCCGAAACGCCGCGTTCGCGCAGCTGGCGCAGGGCCGCTTTTGGACTCTCATCGAGCGGCCGCGGCGCCAGCTGCGCCGCCCGCAATCGCAAGGCGCGAACCCGGGCTTGCTGCTCCGCCAGATTCGTCAGATCGAAATAGATGCTGAAGGCGCGAATTAGCGTACGCAACGACGGCAGATCGAGGCCGTCCAGCCGGTCGCGCAGCCGGCGCGCTTCCTCCACTGAATGGTTGGCCCGCAGCTCCTTGGCCGCGGCCCGCACCTCCTCCTCCAGCGCGAACGCCTCCTCGCCGGCCAGCCGGCGAATGGCGTCGCCGAGCAGATCGCCAAGCAGGTGAATGTCGGCGCTCAGGCCGCGCTGCACCTCCGCGCCGACGGAGCCGGGCGGCGGCGCCGATTCAGTCGAGATAGCAGATCCGCTTGTTGACATCGACGTTGATCGAGTGGTACGGCTGGGTGAGGTTGCCGGGCTTGAACAGGTCCTGGCGCAGGGCCTCCATGTCGTCCTGACCGATGGCGTCGCGGAAAATCGGCAGCAGGTACTCCACGCCGGTCCGCGACAGGCGAAGATTTTCCGGGTCGTAAAAAGATCGATGCACCTGGCGGGCGTGGATGTGGCCCCAGCGATCGCGGAAATCGTTGGCGTCCACGCCGGAGACGTGGAATCCCTTTTCGCGGTTCCACATCAGGATCGACACGCCGTTGACCCGACCTTCGAGCAGCAAATCGACGGCGTGACCGCCAAGCTGCGCGCCATAGAAACGGTCGAAGAGAATGGGCCGCCCGCCGCGCTGTGTGTGGCCGACTTTACGAGTAAAGATAGCGGCCTTGGCCGATTCATTGCGGCGCTTGCTCGTAAAATAAGCGTCGCCGAGCCGGCGGATGAGAATCTGGCGAAGGGCGTCGGCGGCGCCGCTCAGCACCTTATTGCCGGCCGGGTCCGTGGAGGCGACCTCGGCGCCGAGTTCCTCCCCCTTCTCGTCCACCACGCCCTCGGCGCAGACAATGACGGCGTTCTTTTGCAATTCGTACACTTCCAACACACGCTCTACCAGGCGTTCCACATTGAGCGGGCTTTCTGGGATGAGAACGATGTCGGGTCGGCCGAAGGCGGCGCCGAGCGCGAGGTAACCGGAGTGACGACCCATCACCTCGATAATGGCGATGCGGCGATGGCTCTCGGCAGTGGTGCGGATGCGCTCCACGCCCTGGGCCGACACGAACACGGCCGTGGCGTAGCCGGGGGTGGCGTAGTTAATCATGTGTTCGATGTCGAAGCGCGTCCGCGACGGGCTGCGAGCGTAGCGGTATCCTGGCGGCTGATCGCACGGCTCGCGGACCCATTCATCGACCTCATGGCGGTAGTTGAGTCCAAGATCGTTGTCGATCGTTTTCGGCGCCAGCACAGTCGGCAGGAAGTTGGACAGCCCCTGCATTCCGTTGAGAGTGCCGTCGCCGCCGACGCAGACGAGGCCCTCGATGTGGAGCCGTTGCAGCCGTTCAACGATCTGGCCGATGCCCTCGCGGTCTCCGGCGTCCACATAATCGCGCGAGGCGCCGATGAGGGTGCCGCCGCGCGTCATGTCCAATTCGGGAATCGCCGTGAAGAGAGGGTTCAAGTGGACATGCGGCACGCGCGGATTGAAAAGGCCGCTAAAGCCCTTGATGAACCCAAACACCTCGATGCGCCGCTGACAGGCGCGGGCGACGGCCCCGTGAATGGTGGCGTTGAGGGCGGGGGTGTCGCCGCCGGCAGTGAGGATGCCGATGCGTTTCATCGCGGATCGTCCGCCTCCGAAAACTCTCCGCGGCGGCCTTGCCGTAAAACGGGCCGTCGGATTGATCGAAAGCGACCGAAACCAGAAAGCATTTCGTGTGCCGATCCGGCGCGCCCGCCGAAACTTGCCAGGCGCCTGCGGAAAACGCACATCGCGGCGGGAACAGCGCAAGGCCGCCAGCCGCGTCGGTACAACCAATCGCCGCACATTTGCGCAGAAGCTGCCCAGAAAAGCGTCGTCGTCAGCGGTTCATTGGCCGCGTCGCAGGTCCGGATGGTGGCGCACGATCTCCCCTTCCGCCAAGTAGACCACGTCTTCCGCGATGTTGGTGGCATGGTCGGCGATCCGTTCCAGATGGGAAACCGCCGAAAAGAGCGACAACCCGGACTCCACCGCCTCCGACCCGCCTGCCCGCATCGCCGCCGTCAGCCCGGCGACGATCTCGGCACAGTGGCGATCCACGTCGTTGTCCTGCCGACAGATCGCTCGCGCCTGCGCCGCATCGACCCGGTAGAAAGCGTCCAGGCTCAGCCGCACCATATGCGTTGTCAGGTCGGCCATCGGTCGCAGCTTGTCCGGCATGGGGAAATCCGGCAGCTCGGCCAGCCGCGTGGCTCTTCCCGCGATACCCTCGGCTAGATCGCCCATGCGCTCCAGGTCCACGCTGATGCGAATCGCGGTCGTAACGCGCCGCAGGTCGCCCGCCACGGGTTGATGCAAGGCCAGCAGCTTCAGGCACTCGGTTTCGATCTGATCCTGGAAGTCGTCGATGTCGTCGTCGGCGTCGATGACCTCGCGGGCCAACGCGGCGTCCCGGCGACGCAGGGCCGCCACGGCCTTGTTGACCGCAATTTCGACGGCGGCGGCCATGGCGGCCAACTCGTCCTGCAATCGTTCCAGGTCCATACGGAGATGCTTCGACATCGCCCCGGCCCGTCATGAATGAGGGAGAAGCTCAGAAAGTGTACGGGTGGGGAGCCGACGGGCAAGACGGATAAAGAGCCACCGCGAGGGGAGGTCTTGCCGACAGAGATTTCGACCGCGTTTCAGCGACTTCGACTTGCCGCCGCGCCGCGGCGGACCTACGATGGGTGCAGTGGTGTTACTTTGTAATACCATTCGGCCCTTTGAGAAAGGCCCCGGCGCCATGAGTCGCTTCCCGTCGCGAATGCACGTGCCCGTCTTTCTGACTGGCTTGGCCGCGGTCGTGGGCTGCATCGGCTGCGGCGGTCGAGACGCCCCCTATACTGTGGGGGAAGGCCCTGGATCGTGTCCGGGGTCAGTCATCCACGTCATCGCCGTCGAAAATCAATACGGCAGCCTCGTCGCGCAGCTGGGCGGACAGGGGGTACTCTACAAGAGCATTATCACCAACCCCGACGCCGATCCGCATGAATTCCAGACGAACTACCAGGTCGTTCACGACTTCCAGTCGGCCCAGCTCGTCGTCGAGAACGGCTTGGGTTACGACGATTGGTCCGACAAGATCTTGGAAACGGTCTCGCACAAGCCGAAGGTCCTCAACGTCGGCGAGCTTCTAGGCCTCAAAACCGGCGACAACCCGCACGTTTGGTACGATCCGGACGCCGTCGATCGCATCTGCAAGGGAATCACTGCCGCCCTGAAGGAATTGAACCCCGCCGGATCGGATTACTTCGACGCCCGGGCCAAGGAGCTGGCGGACCGTCTCGGTCCTTACCATCGAGCGATCGCCGGCATCCGCGAAAAACACAAAGGGACGAAGGTGGGTGCGACCGAATCCATCTTCGTGCCGATGGCGAAAGCGGCTGGCCTGGACCTTATCTCGCCGCCCGGCCTCATGAAAGCCGTGTCGGAAGACGCGCAGCCGTCGCCGGAAGACGTGGACCAGTTCCAGCATCAAATCAAAGAGAAGCAGATCAAGCTGCTGGTCTACAACAATCAGACCAGCGGCAACCTAACGATGCAGCTGCAAGACCTGGCCAAGGCGAACGGCATCCCCATCGTGGGCGTATCAGAAACGATGACGCCGGTGGACACGAACTTCGAGGACTGGCAAATCACCCAATTGAAGGCGCTGGAAGATGCACTTGCTTCATCAACCGGGAAATGAAGAAAAGGCGGCCTGTGGCGTCGCGGCCTGTGAAGCGCCGGCCGTCGTCTTCCGGAGCGCGACGGCCGCGCTCGGCGGCCGCGTCATCTGGCAAAACGCCACTTTCGAGATACGGCCTGGAGAATTCATTGCCGTGGTCGGCCCGAACGGCTG
This sequence comes from Gemmataceae bacterium, assembly GCA_035546275.1. Lineage (GTDB taxonomy): Bacteria > Planctomycetota > Planctomycetia > Gemmatales > Gemmataceae > UBA4732. The sequence continues at coordinate 5,218 of DATKHW010000842.1, read as the reverse complement.
CGGCAAGAGCACCCTCTTGCGAATGATTCTCGGCCAAGTTGCGCCGGCCGCTGGGGAGGTGCGCGTGCTGGGCAGAGTCCCGCGCCTCGGCAACCGCGAGGTCGGCTTGGTGCCGCAGCGTCGAGAGCTGACGTCCGGCCTGGCGGTCCGCGGCCGCGACCTGGTGCTGCTGGGGATCGAAGGAGGCCGCTGGGGCTTCGGTCGGCCGTCGGAGGCGGCCCGGCGTCAGGCCGAGTGGGCGCTGGAGGCAGTCAACGCCCGGCATTTCGCCGACGAGGCGATGGGCGTGCTGTCCGGCGGCGAGCAGCAGCGCCTGCTCATCGCCCAGGCCCTGGCGCCCGAACTCAAGGTCCTGCTGCTGGACGAACCGCTAGCCAGCCTCGATCTTCGCAGCCAGCACGAAATCGTCGAACTGGTGGATGGACTCCGCCGTCGGCAGGGCGTCGCCGTGCTGTTCGTCAGCCACGACCTCAACCCGGTGCTGCCGGTGGTGGACCGGGTGCTGTATATCCGCAACCACTGTCCGGTCTGCGGCGGCGTGGACGAGGTTGTGCAGCCGGAATTGCTGTCCCACCTGTTCGGCACGCCAGTTCAGGTGTGCCGAACGCACGACGGCGATCGCCTGGTTCACGGGTCGATTCATCGGGGGCGAGATGGGCATCTTCCTTGAACCGTTCGTGCGCAACGCCTTCCTGGCCTCCACGCTGGCGGCAGTCTGCGCCGGCGTGATCGGCTATTTCGTGGTGCTGCGGCGGCTGTCGTTCGCCAGCCACGCCCTGGCCCACGTTGGTTTCACCGGCGCCGCGGGCGCCGTGCTGCTGGGCGTGGATGTCGTGTTCGGCACGCTGCTCTTCACGGTGGCCACCGGCGTCGGCATGGGCGTCCTGGGCGACAAGCTGCGCGGTCGGGACACGGCGATCGGAACGACGTTGGCGTTTACGATGGGCCTAGGCCTGCTGTTCCTCTATCTGTCCACGAAGATGGCTAGCATGGCCACCAATATTCTCTTCGGCGACGTGCTGGCCGTTTCAGATCGGGCCGTTTTGCTTTCGCTCGTCTTCGCGATCATCAGCCTGGCGACGATGGCGGTAATATATCGTCCGCTTCTGTTCGCATCAGTCGATCCCGAGGTGGCGGCCGTTCGCGGCGTGCCGGTCCGCTTGCTAGGCCTGGTCTTCATGGTGCTGCTGGCCTGGACGGTGGCTCAGGCGGTGCAAGTGGTGGGCGTGCTGCTGATCTTCGCCCTGATGGTGACGCCGGCCGCGGCCGCTCAGCACCTGACGGCCCGGCCGGCGCTGGGCATGGCCTGGTCGGTCGCGCTGGCGGTGATTTCGGTGTGGGCCGGCCTCGCGCTGGGGTTCCTGCCGCCGTACTATCCGCCCAGTTTCTACATCACCGCGATCTCTTTTCTACTCTATATTGCCGCTCGCGGTCTGGTTCCCGGCGTCGGCAGCGCCCGGCGGCGCTCCGTGCGGGCGATTCAGCCCTCCGGGGCGGCCGAGGTGCGCGTCATGCAGACGGTCGAGGCGCCGCACTTATGACCGCGACGCCGGCCTTCGCAGGTCATCGTCGTCCAAGAAAACGATGAAGCAGACCGCGTAAACCGTTTCGCAACGGCCGTGCATGGTCGATGACGTTCTCGGCGGCGCGGCGGAGATGCTCCCGCAGACAGGGTCGCGCCACGCGGATTTGCACCAGCGGCCGCGACGTCAGGGACATCTGCCGTTTGTATTGCAAATCGCCGGCGAGGAAGTCGAACTCGCGCCGCCCGGCGTCAATGGCGCCGCGGATGGCATGAGCCAGCAGCACGACCCCGGGCCGGACCTTCGGCGGAAAGTCCGTCTTGCGACCGGATTGGTAGAAATAAACCTTGTTGTTCCAGATGATGTTGTAAACGGCCGCGACCGCCTCGCCGCGAACGGTCAGCCACAGCAGTTCCAGCGACCCCTCTCGCAGCAATTCCGCGGTCGCCGCGTCGTGGAAAGCGGAAAAACGGCGAGAATAAAACGCACCAGTTTGGCCGTTCTTCCTCCAGCGCATTGCGTGCAGCGCTTTCAGGATACGCAATCCTTCCGCCAACTCCGTGGGGGATGCGGCTCGATGGAGCTGCGATTCGCCGCCGGCCCACGCCTCGAAATCCCGGAGCGAATGGACCACCAACCGGCGGTCGTTCGACGACATCTGCTTCAGGTAAGCGTCCCAGGTCGGCGGCAGCAGGATGTACGGGGCGGCCGCGGTCGTCGTGATTTCCGCGTCGAGGCCGGCCCGGCGGAAAGCGTCCAACAGCAGGCCGGTCATGGCCGCCTCGCCGTCCATCCGCGGCAGCACAATTTCATCCCACGATCCCCATACGCCCGCCCGCAGCGCTTCCACAAAAGCCGCCGCCACGATCGGTTCGGCGCCGCGCTCCGCCGTGACGTTGAGGTATTCCGAACAAATTCCATCCGCTTCCGGTTCGCCGGATCCAAGCCATTCCAGTCGGCGGAAGGGTAATCCCGGCCGCAGCCAGCAGTGCCTGCGCACCAGCGGCGCCAGGCCGACAAGTCGCTCGCCGTCATGAAACAGGCCGACGCAGGGACGCCGGCCGAATGTGCGCAGCCACGTCAGCAGCCATTCCGGCGACAGCATCGGCTCGTCGGACGCGCTCGCCGACAAAAGGCCCTTCCAGGCTGGGCGCAGCGCTTCCAGCCGCGCCGCGTCGCAGACGACGGTGCAAGCGACTCCAACGCTTGGAGCGGCAGCCACGGCGCCCATGCAGATCAAGCGTCCTTGGCGCCGAAGAGGCGGCGCACCTTGGCCCACGCCCGGTTGGCCTGGTGCTTGACGCCGTCGCAGAAGCCACAGCGGCCTACCGGCGCCGGCCGCAGACCCAGGCGGCGAAGACCGCGGTTGAACCGTCGGATGCGTTCCAGCCGGTGCTCTAATCGCGTTGAGAAGCCGGCGCTGAACGAAACGGACACGTTGGGCCCGTTCTTGACCCAGTGCGGCGCGGTGGCCGGGACGTGCAGGGTGAAGCCGGTCGTCAGCTCAAAAACCATCGCTTTTTTCTGGTACTCGTCCTTGAACACCATGTTGCGATGCACCTGCGCCAGGGCCGCCCGCTCCTCCAGCTCTTCCTCCGAAAGAATGCTGCGGTCGTTTGCATCGAAGACAGAGATCGTCTTGGCGCCGCGCAGCTGGAAGAGGAAGTTGTATTCCGCGTCCAGGTGGTACGGCGTGACCGACCCCGGCGACGAAATGAATATGGCCCCGGCCCGGTCGAACATACCGGGCTCGAGCGGCTCGGAATGGGCCTGGACCTCGTCCAAAATGCGATTCAGTAGAGCGTTATACTCCGTGTCGTGTTCGACGCGCTTCATCACCATCCAGGAACAATGCTCCTCGATGCGGCGGATGGTCTCTTCGACGGACAGGCCGTTGCGCGGCGTCAGGCGGCTGTCGATGCTGACGGGGATGTTTCCGGCGTTGTACTCGACGTACTCGGCCGGCAGGCCCTTCGCCAGCTCGATCAGCCGCGGCAGGGCGAACAGCGGATGGTCGCCGAGGCGATGCGGCAGCAGGTAAGGTTTTTGGTTGAAATGCGTCCGGAAAGTCTCCGGATCGATTACAAGCAGCTGCTCCTGCGGCGTCGTTTTCAGCAAAGGGGAGCCGGCGGCATAAGCCCCCGGATTTTGCGTCAGCACGTGCATCGTCACGATTCCTCCTCGGCGGGCGCATCGTTCCCGACGGCGGTTGAGGCCCGGCGGGAGAACAGAGTTCGTTTCAGTCGGGTCAAGGACGGCAGCAGACCGACGAGCAGATCGCCGGCCCATCGGCCCGTGGAGGCGGTGAGGGCGCCGAGGGCGCGGCGGTCGTCCCACAGACCGTTGATGACGAAGTTGTCGGCCGCGGTGCAAGAATCCATCCAGCGGGCCGCGGCTTGGCCGCCTAAACGGCGCAGGTTGTCCAGCTCGAGCAGCACGCCAGGCGAGAAACGACTAAACGCCTCGTCATAGGCGGTTTTGAAGGCGAAGGAGCCGTCGCCGGCCAGGAACGAGCAGCGCAGGGCGATGGGGCGGTCGTCGAGATAGAGGCCGTGGGCCAGCAGGCGGCCGCGCTCGAATGCGGCGACGGCGGCAGTCGTGAAGAAACGGCGATCGGCCCCGGTGCAGGCGAGGGCCGTCCCGGCGCGGCCTTTCCAGCCAGCTTTCTCCAACTGGAGGAAGGCGTCGATCCACCGCCGGACGTCTCCGTTGGGGGGCAATATGGCGAAAGCGACGCGGCCCGCTTCCGCCAGGCGGCGTTGCTTGCGTTCCAGGGTGCGGCGGCGCGTCGGCGATAGAGCGGCTGGGCGACGGGGATCGCCGTCAGGGCGCAACCGCCAGACGGCGCGCGTGGAGGATTCACAACGGAATACGGGCCGACGATGCCGCGTCAACGCCTCGCCGAGCATGGCTGCAAACGGCCCGTCCGCCGACACATATTCTGCTTCCAAAAGCGCGGCGCCCCGCAGGTTGGAACGCAGCCAGCGCAGCAAGGCCAGAAGGCATTCGGCGCCTCGTTCGCGACGGATCAGCGGGTTGCAAAGATAGCAATGCTCGTGTCGCCAGAGGCGAACAGTGGACAGCGGCAGTCGGCGCCAACGGCCCCGCCGTTCCAGCGGGAAAAAGCCATGCAGCGGGGGCGATCCATCGGCGGAATGTGGACCCCAAATGCAGAGGAAGAGCAATTGCCCTCCGACGCCATACGCCTCTAGCGCCGGAAGCAGCATCCACGGCTCGTAGAAGACATTCGCTTCAATGGCGTGGGCGGCCAGCTCCTCCCAGGCGGCGATGCGGTCCGTCAGCTCGCGCGCATCCTCCACCACCTCCACCCGTAGCGGACCGGCGGCGACGGAAGGCACGGACGCGGCGGCGACGCTCATGAACATTTCCTCATCCGCCGGGCGTCAGGACGCCGCTTTCCGCTCGAGCCGCGGAGTTCCACCGCGCCATCGACAGCTCCGGCGACTCGGGCGCCCGGACGGTGCGCCGGAGCGCGTAATACCAGTCAAGGCAGCCGCGGAGGTGCAGCTCCAGATTGAGCAGATTCTGATAACAGGGCGACGAATCGCGCGGCAGAATGCGGCTATCGCCGCCGGGCCGGACGAAGCCGCCGTAGCCGGACAAACAACCGTCGTATCCGGCCTCCTCGACCAGCGCGGCCGCCGCCGGGCTCAGGTGGCCGCGCCCGCCGAACG
>DATKHW010000841.1:0-3206 GCA_035546275.1 Gemmataceae bacterium | reverse complement strand
CCCCCCCCCCCCACCCTACCCGGTTCATCTGCTTGGAGAGGATGGTGTCATGCGTAACCTCTGGTGTTTCGCCGTCGTGCTGGCCGCCGCTTCGGTCGCGGCCGCTCAGGACATGCCGCTGACGCAGGTGATTTTGCCCGGCGAGGGTTGGCAGCTGGTGGCGATGGATTGCAGCTCGACGGCTGGGCTGGTCGGCGACGGCCGCGGGAATGTGTATGTCGCCGACCCCGACGGCAGGCAGCTTTGGCGGATCGACAAGGACGGCAAGGCGGCGCTGTTCACCAAGACGGTCGGCTGCGTTCACGGCCTCGCCGTCGCGCCGGACGGCCGGCTCTTCGCCGGCGAGCCGGAGATGGAACGGGTCCTCGTCTACGACGAGAGCGGCAAGGAGGTGGCGCGCCATGAGGGCCTGGCGGTGAGCGACCTCGTGATGACGAAATCGGGCGACTGCTACTGCACCGTGCCGGACGAGAAGGCGGTCTTCCTGCTCGGCGCCGACGGCCAAAAGCGGAAGGTCGCCGGCGACTTCCTCCTGCCGGGGGCGCTGACCCTGTGGAACGACGGGGGCACGCTGGTCGTCGCCGACGCCGGCGACAAGTACATGGTCGCTTTCCGCGTGCAGAAGAACGGCGATCTGGACGCGCGGGAGCGTTATTATCCGTTTCGGGTGCGGCCGAAGGAGGCGAGCGAGAACGCCGGGCTGATGCTGGACGCGGCCGGCCGGGCGTATGCGACGAGTCGGGAAGGGGTGCAGGTGTTCGACCCGACCGGCCGGCTGAGCGGCGTGCTGGTTGCGCCGGAGCGGGCGCCGCTGGCCGGCGTCGCCTTCGGCGGGGCGGACCTGGACCGGCTGTACGTGGCCTGCGGCGGCAAGGTGTACGTGCGGAAGACGCTGGCCAAGGGGGTGAAGGCGGCGGAGAAGAAGGGGTCGTGAGGCGTCGACGCGGGCGACAAGTGGGGCCGTCCCGCTGGCGGGACGGCCCCACTTGCTTTTTTCCGCAGGGCGTGGAAGAATCATGCGAAAAGGAGGCGCCAAAATGGACATGCTCACCAGGAAAACGGATCGCAAAGCTCGCCTTACGCTTCCAAGCGATTTCGCCAGCTGCCTTGTCACGATCGAGCGGCAGGGAGACGAGCTGCGCGTTCGCAAGGCTCAGAAGGTCGTCGCGCGGCGCTACACGTTCCGGCAGCTCATGGCCGACGTAACCAAGGAGAACATCCACGCCGAAATAAAGACGGGGCGCCCGGTCGGCAAGGAGGCCCTGTGAGCAAGCGCCAATACGTCCCTCGCCGCGGCGACGTGATCCGGCTGGACTTCGATCCCCCAGAAAGGGCACGAACAGGCGGGGAGGCGTCCCGCGCTGGTGCTGTCTCCGACCGACTACAACCGGACGGTCGGTTTGGCCGTGGTCTGCCCGATCACGAACGAAATGAAAGGGTATCCCTGGGAAGTAGAAATCCCAGACGACGACTTCGTTTCGGGGGTCGTCCTTTCCGATCAGATGAAGAGCCTCGACTGGCGGGAGCGCCGTGTGGAGTTCGTTTGCACTCCCGCCGATGCGCTCCTTGAAGACGTGGTTGAAAAAGCGACGGCCTTGCTCAGTCCGGGGGAGGAGTGACCGGGGCGGACCTCGGCCGGCTATACGTGGCCTGCGGCGGCAAGGTGTACGTGCGGAAGACGTTGGCCAAGGGAGTCAAGGCGGCGGAGAAGACGGGGTCGTGAACGCCAGCCATCCCCGTTCAGAGCGCTTCCACGGTAATGAATGCTGAGAAGCGGGCGAAGTCGGCAGTGTTGTGCGTCAGGAGCCGGGAAAGGTTGTATGTCAGCATCGTGGCGACGATGTTGGCGTCGTGGACCTGCTTGCCGCCGACTGGGATGGTGGTGAGCAGGTTCACGAGATATGCGGTGACCGGGGGACCGTCTTCGGCAATGCGGAAGGCGGCTTGGAGGGCGACGAGGTCGGCGGCAACCGTGGCTCCCGGGACAGGGCTGCCGAAGGTTTGGGGTCGTGTCTGCGTCGCAGCGTACTCGCGCAGAATCTGCCTGCTTATCCATAATTCGTCGCCGGTGTTTCGCAGTGCGGCAAGCCTTTGCACGGCAGCGGCGTGCAGCGGGGCTGTCGGGACGGCCGAATAAACCAGAATGTTCGTGTCCACAAACACTCGGTTAGCGGCCATCGTCGCCATACATGTCCTCTCGCCGCAGGCTCAGGCCCTCCGGCCACGGACCCACGTCGTGGACGGGTAAGACGAGAGGAGTTCGGTCCTCCGCCGGCGCCGGTGTCTCATCGACCACAAGGACCACACGATATCGGCCCGGCGGCAGGTCCGTCGGAGCCTGGGTGTAGACATATCCCGCCGTCGTGACGAGTCCAGTTGTTTCAATCGTTTTCATGTTCCACCCCTCCGCACAACACCAGCAGCGCTCTTGTCGCATGATCGTTCCGTGCAGTGCTCAACCGCAGCGGCGTGTCACCTTCATCGTCCCGTGCGTTAGGATCGGCGCCAGCCGCCAGGAGAATTCTGGCTGCCTCGGGCTGCCGGTTTATCATAGCTACGATCAGCGGCGTCGCGTCACCTGGGGTTCGTCCCCCATCGACCGCCGCCCTGTGCCGTAGGAGCAGGATCACCGCCTCGACTGGACCGCCGTCCGCGACCGCTTCCACCGCTGCTTTCAAAGGCGTCCAGAATGGCTGGTGTGGGCGGCCAAGGTTTGGATCAGCGCCAGCGACCAGCAACTCAACCAACCGCTTTAGGTCATGTTGTTCGATCGCATCAAACAGTTCCATAACCATTGACCCCGAACGAACGCGCATGTCTGGTCTAAAAAGCTCTCAAATTTCCACTGCACGCAGACCCGGCGCCTCACTCAAACAGCCCCAGCGCCAGCTGCGCCTCCTCCGACATCCGGCTCTTGTCCCACGGCGGCTCCCACACCAGCTCCACCTTCGCCGACGCCACCCCCGGCACGGCCTCCACCTTCGACCGCACCTCGCCCGGAAGCGCCTCCGCCACCGGACACATCGGCGAAGTCAGCGTCATTCGAATCGCCACGGACCCGGACGGATCCGCCTTCAGGTCGTATATCAGCCCCAATTCGTAGATGTCTACGGGGATTTCCGGGTCGTAGATGGTGCGCAATACTGAAATGACGCGCTCTTCCAGGCTGGCTTTCGGATCAACGATCGGCGAGCGGGGGGCGTCAG
>DATKHW010000840.1:0-8103 GCA_035546275.1 Gemmataceae bacterium | reverse complement strand
CCCCCGACCCCTCTCCCCGGAGTACCGGGGAGAGGGGAGATCGTGTTGCTCCCCTCTCCCCGGAGTATCGGGGAGAGGGGAGATCGTGTTGCTCCCCTCTCCCCGGAGTACCGGGGAGAGGGGAGAGGCTTATGAGACAGTCACTTACTGTCAATCACTCATGGGCACGCCAAGCTGCCGGCCGATGTCGCGCAGGAGAGCGCGATCGCTGGCCGGCCGGGTCGGCGCTTGCGGATGGGCCGCGTCGCCGCGCGTCCAGCCGCGCAAGTGCAGGAACATCGCGGCGGAATGCTTGTAAGCGGGAACCGGCGGTCGGAAGGCGAGGAAGCCGAGGTACTGCAGCACGTCGTTCAATTCATAAAACGCCGGGTCGCCGACCGCCCACAGCGCGTCGCGCCGCGCGAACAGGTCTGGAGCGAACGTGCTGAGGCCCAGCAAGTAGTCGCTGCCGTACATCACCATGTCGATGGCGAGGTCGTTGCCGGTATAGACGCGGAAGTCGGGCCGCACCCGGTCGCGCAGCAGCAATCGCCTCCATTCCAGATCGCGCTGGAGCGAAGAATGCTTGGTGCCGATGCACTGCGGCACGCCGAGCAGGCCGCGGTAGACGTCCAGCGAGTAGATTTTGCCGAACGGGGCGAACATCGACCCCAGCTCGAAGGCGATGAAGCGATCGCACTGCTTTCCAAGATCGGCATAGGCGTCGATGAGCCGATCGTCCGGCAGACTGGTCAAGCCGTACGACTGGAAGACGACAGGGACGCCGCCGACGATCTGAATAATATCGAGATGTCGGCAGTAAGCGTCGCGGTCGAAGGCGTCGCCCGGCCGATCGCCGACGAAGGCGCCGGCGACGAACGGCCCACCGCCGAGGACGGCGCGCGTCCGCAGCAGCACCTCGTTGCGCTGGGCGTCGCCGAGGAGGTTGACGTAGCCGGTGTCCATGTTGACGGCCGGCGTCAGGCCGGCGTCGGCGGTGCGCGCGACGTGAGCGGCGAATGAATCCCAATCGACGGCGCCGTCCGTGGTGAACGGCAAGAGGATGGCCGAGACGCCGGCGATCTTCCGGCGCGGGCGGAGGAGGACGAGGGGGTCGATGGGTGCGTCGGTCATGGCGGGGCCTTTATGGGACGGCGAGGAGTTCGTCCCAGGAGGACGCGGTCAGTAAGCGACCCAGATTGTTGGCGAGGCGATCGGGGTCATTGTTGTGTATCTCTCGCAGCAAATCACTTGCGAGCGTTGTTTTTGCGGCCTTTGCGTTCGCTGCGGATCGCCTCCAAATGATCTTACGGTGGAATAAGCCGTCCTGATTGTTCTGTGGGCAGGAGGCGCTCGCGTATCTCGTAAGCGTCTGGTGCACTCCACCTGTTTAGCCGCGGCGAAGCGAATGTGGGTCGGTGGCGTTGTACCCTGACGCGATTATGTGGCGCGCCGGCCCGGCCGCGTGTGGTTGAGTAGGCGAAGGAGAGCGGCCCGTCCGCTACTTCCTGCGGGCCTAGCGACCTGTCCAATGCCAGTCGGCCATCCCAACCGGCGCAAGTCTCTACGTCCGGCCGGCCGCCCTTCCGCCACAGCCGGCCCAGCTGGTCAGCCGCCTCCTCCGGCCCGGACGGCCCCCGGGAGGCCTCGCCGTGCGCCGCCGCGGAATGGTTCATGGCGTCACCCCTCGTCCGCCCCTCCAGGCCGAGTTCCTGGGACATACGCTCCATGGCAGTCGCCGGCGGCCCCGCCCACCTCGGCGTCTCCGTCAAGAAGGCGATGAAGGGCGGCAAGCGACCCGGCGGCGCGCCGGGGCCGGTCAGGGCGTCGGCGGGCCGCCCGCCTCGTCGAGGCGCCGCCGCCGGTCGTTCCAAACGTCCGGGTCGAGGATGCGCACGACATCATTCTCGTCGAGTTCCAGGCCGGTGAGTACCTGCGCCCACAGCTTTAGGCGGCCGACCTCGCCCGCCAAGGGGGCCGGCGCCACGAACCGCCGCACCGCCCGGTCGAGACCAATTATAATCACCGTCTTACCGTCGGCGGAGAAGCCGACGAACCGCGCGGCGGCTAGCCGGCGGCGCGGGGGGCCCAGGAGGCGGCCGATGGCCGCCTCCCACAGCCGCGTCCCGTCCGAGGCGGCCGTGGCAAGCGTTCGCCCGTCCGGCCCGTACGCCGCCGACAGCACCCGGACCGAATGCACCAGCGGGGGACCGATCGGGTCGCCCGTCTCCGCGTCCCATTGCTGGGCCGTCCCGTCCCAACCGCCGGTCAGCACGGCCCGGCCGTCGGGCCGGAAGGCGACCGACCCCACGATGTTATGATGCACCAACGGGCGGCCCAGCGGCCGGCCGGTTCCCAGGTCCCACAGCCGGGCCGTCCCGTCCATGCTGCCGGTCGCCGCCCGACCGCCGTCCGGCCCGAAGGCGACGGCAAGGACGGCGTCCGCATGATCGAACGCTTCACCCCGCGCCAGGCCCGTGGCCGCGTCCCACAGTCGCACTTGGCCGTCGGCGCCGCCGGTAAGCACGGCGCGGCCGTCCGGGCTGAGAGCCACGTCGCGCAGGCCGCCGGGGCACGAGATTGCCACGCCCGTCGGCTCGCCGCCGGGCAAAGCCCAGACGCGGACCTTTCCCTCCCCGTCGGCCGTGATCAGGGCCCGCCCGTCGGGACGGTACGCGCAGGCCGCCAGCTTCCCCGCCATTGGGATTGCCGTCGGCAGGAAATGCCCCGCAGCAAGGTCCCAGAAGCGCAGCGCGCCGTCGGCGCAGGTCAGCACCGCGGCGCCGTCCGGGCTAACGATCTGCGGGGCGGCGTAGGCGGGCAAGGGCGCCGTCTCCTCCACCGGGGCCGCCCGGTCCGCGTCCCAGAGGCGAATCGTGCCGTCGGCGCTGCCGGTCATCACCGCCCGGCCGTCGGGGCGGTAGGCGACGGCCTGCACCCAGCTGCGGTGTCGCATCGCCGGGCCCAGCGCGCGGCCCGTCTCCGCGTCCCATAAGCGGGCGGAGGCGTCCCCGCTGCCCGTGAGCAGGGTCCGGCCGTCGGGGCTAACCGCCACCGACAGGATCGCGTCCCCGTTGCGGAATAGCCGGCCGCGAGGGCGGCCCGTCGGCACGTCCCACCGATCGCCGGCGCCGTCCCAGCAGCCGGTCACGAGGGTTCGCCCATCGGGGAAAAAGGCCACACACGGGATCTTCTGCGGAAGCATCATCGTCTCCCCAAGTTGCTCGCCGGTTTCGGCGTTCCACAGCCGGGCCGTTCCGTCGTCGCAGCCGGTGGCGACGACGCGGCCGCCGGGGTCGCACGCCACGGCCAGGACCGTGGCCGTGTTCCGCATCGCCGGACCGACCTGCCGGCCCGTCGCGGCATTCCACAGCCGGGCTGCCCTGTCGCCGCAGCCGGTGAGGACGGTCGAACCATCGGGGCCGAACGCGACCGCGTTCACGTCGTCGGGGTGGATCATCGCGTCGCCGACGGGCTTCCCCGTGGTGCGGTCCCACAGGCGCGCCGTTCCGCCGTCGCACCCGGTGAGCAAGGTGCGTCCGTCCGGACTGACGGCGACCGCGTTGACCGCATGGTCGTGCCGCAGCGGCTCGCCCAGCGGCCGGCCGGTCGCGGCGTCCCAAACCTGGGCCGTGCGGTCGCGGCTGCCGGTGAAAACGAAAGACCCGTCAGGGCTGAAGGCCGCCGCCGTCACATAGGAGCGGGGCGCCAGCGCGAGGCGGAAGGGGACCACCTCGTGCGCGCAGGCGGCCAGGCTGGCGCGGACGCCGCGGTCGAGGTCGGGCGAATCGGGCGGCAGCGCCTCCAGCGCCCGCACGGCCTCAAGCATTCCGCGGGCCGGGTCCTGGTCGCGGTCCATGACCTCCAGGGCGTGGTTCAGGTAGTTCTCGGCCAGGCGGCGTTCGGCCTTCACGCGCTGCCCCTCGGCGGCGTCGGCAGCCGCCTTGAGGTACTCGGCCGAGCGGACCGCGTGCCAGGCGAACAGGGCCGAAATCACCGCGATCGCCGCTAGCGCCGCCGCGACCAATCCGCCGAGGCCGGCCAGGTGGGGGTTGCGCCGACACCAACGCGCCCACCGCTCCGGCGCCCCGACCGGCCGGGCGCGGATCGGCTCGCCGCGGAGGAAGGCCCGCAGGTCGTCGGCTAGCTCCTGGGCGGAGGCGTACCGCCGTTCCGGCCGCTTCTCCAGGCACTTCAGACAAATCGTCTCCAGATCGGCCGGGATCTTCGACTGCAACCGCCGCGGCGGCGCGGGCTCCTCCGCCACGACCTGAAGGATGGTGTCCAGCAGCGCGGCCGCCTTGAACGGCGGCCGCCCGGTCAGCAGCTCGTACAGGATCGCCCCCAGCGCGTACACGTCCGTCGCCGGCCCGATCTCCTTCGACTTGCCGCCTGCCTGCTCGGGGGCCATGTAGCTAGGCGTGCCCAGAACAGCGCCGCTCCGCGTCGGTCCCGCCGCGTCGTCCAGCTTCTTCGCCAATCCGAAATCGGTGATCTTCGGCGTCCCGTCCTCCGTCAGCAGCACGTTGCCCGGCTTCAAATCGCGATGAATGACCCCCTTATCATGGGCCGCCTGCATCGCCCGCGCCAGCGTCTCCACCAGCGCCGCGGCATCCTTCGCCGGCAGCGGCGTACCGTTGAGCTTCCGCTCCAGCGACCCGCCGCCGCAGAACTCCAGCGCCAAGAACGGCAAGCTGCCGTGTTCGCCGACTTCAAAGATTTGCACGATGTTGGCGTGCTGCAGGCGGGCGATGGCTTCCGCCTCGGTGCGGAATCGCGCCAGATCGGCCTCGCCCGCGTGCGCCCCGGATAGGATCATCTTCAGAGCCACGACGCGGCCGAGCCGGATGTGCCGGGCCTGGTAGACGACGCCCATGCCGCCGCGGCCCAGCTCGCGCAAAATCTCGTAGCCCGGCGGGCTGTCGCGCTCCAAGACCGATGGCGCCGCCCCCAAGGGGGCTTGCGTCGCGTGTTCGGACGGCGGCACGGCCGGCGGAATAGTCACGGCTTCGCTGCTGAGAGCGGAGTCCGCCTTGGATGCGTCGCGCGATTCGTTCATCGGGCGCCTCGTGGACGTGAGTGCGGTCTGCTCTGGGCGATCCTGGGAAACCGGCCCAGCGTACCGCATCGCTGCGCCGCCGACCAGAAAAAAGCGGATCAAAAAGGCGTCAGCATCCAGGGCGTCCAGGCGTCGCAGCAGTCGGCGATGATCGATCCCCCGTCACGGCCTTGCGGCCAGCAATTCCCCCGCCAGCCGACCGATCTCGTCCGGCAGCGGCATGTTGCGGAAGCGGTGAATGCCCGCCGGCAGCCCCTCCAGCTCCGCCTCGTCGATGTGCAGGCCGTCCGACACGGCCAACAAGAACGGCTCGCGGATGTAGCGCCGCAGCCGCTCCAGGTGCTTCTCCGCGCTCGACCGCCGCCAGAAGCCCAGCACCTCCAAATAAACCACCAATCCCGATCCCTTGTGGATCAGCCGATAATCCGGCGCCCAGAAGCCGTCGCCCAGCGGCAGCAGGTCCGTCTCGTCGGTCAGCTCCCAGTCGGCCACGCGCTTGCGGAACAGCTCCGCAAACATGGCCAGCTCCGGCGGCGTGTACACGCCGTGATCCGGCGCGTGGGAAACCAGGCCGTCGCCGGGCGCGACGAGGAATTTCTTGGGCCGGCGCTGCGGCCCCCAGTGGAGATCGGCTTCCAGCTCGAACTCGCGGCAGAGCAGCACGGCCGGCAGAAAGAGCGCCAATTGCAATCCGTATTTCTGCGTGGCGGAAAAGAGGCTCATCGGCCCGTCGAGGTGGAGGCGGAAGCTGTCCGGCCCCAGGCGCTCCAGCTCGCAGACGAGGCGGTGGAATTTCACAAGCCGCAATAGCTGCCGGTAGCGCGCCGGCGGCTCGTTGCGGATAATGACGTGGACCCGCGTGGAGCGCAGCAGCACCGCCTGGGCCAAAGCGACGTTGTAGCGCTGCAGCAGCCGCTCCGCCGTGATGTCCTTGAACTTCGTCAGCCGCTGCTCGCTCTTGAGGTCCGCGAACAATCCCCGATCGACGCCGTCCGGCGTCAGCCCTCGTTCCGCCGCGATTTCCGCCAGGACGGTGGCGCGGTCGAAGACGAGATGCGTTTCTTCCTTGCGCCGCCGGGCCGAGGCCTGGAAGACGGCGCTGCGCAGCTCTTCCGGCGGCGCGGCCGATTCCACTTCAAATTCGCATCGGTCTTCCAGCAGCTTGGCCAAGCCCTGATGCGCCAGCTGACCGGGGTCGTCGCCGAACGCTTCGCGCTGTTCGTCTTCCAGCTCGCCGCGCGTCCTGCCTTCCCGGCCGCGGAACATCTCCAGCATCCGCTCGGCGGTTTCCAGCCATAACGGATCGTCTGTGTCTATATAATGGGGGATGATGCGATCGCGGGAGTAGCGGACGCGGACCATTTTGCCGGTGAGCATGGATGGATGCGCCTCATGCGTCGTCGAGTCCGTGACGCGGCATCGGTAGGATGTCCCGCACGAACACGAGCCTCCGGACCGGGTCCACGGCGTAGAAAACATGCAAGAGGGATTGCACGCCATGGTAAAGGATCAAGCCCGAATGGGGGAGTCGATTGTGCGGGTCGCCCCATTCCTGCGGGTCCGTTTCCAGGTGATCGTGCATAGCCTTGACCGCGGCCCGATAGGCCGGTCCGATGCCGCGCACGGCCGCCCGGGCGGCGTAAGTGCGGATCTTCTGCCGATGAATGCCCGAATAAACCGCGCGAAAGGGGCGGCCCGGAGGCTGCGTCATTGCTTCGGCTCCAGCGCTCGCATTTCTCGCTCAAGGTCTTCGAAGAACTTGTCATCCAGCGTCACGCCGTTCTTCTCCAGGTCCGCGATTTCTTCCTCCGTGAACGTCCAATCCTCGTGCAGCACGGCGTAAAGCGACTTCTTGTAATCGTCCCGCTCCGCCGCGATCGCGGCCTTTTCCTGGCGCGCCGCGTCCAGGGCGCGGCGCAATTCATCCCTCTCCGCTCGCAAACGCGCCGCCTCCTGGCGGAGCTGGTCGGCTTCCGCCGTCAGCGATTCGACCGCTTGGTTGGCGAAACCGTCATGGGCGTCTCTCGGCTCAGACATGACTATTGCCCTTTCATTCCTGGCGGCGACATCCGCCCGGCGTCCCCATTCTACCGCGCCGCCTACTGATACGCGTGGTGTTGCCGCCGCCGCTCGCTGACGACCTCCTCCGCCGTGCCGCGCGTCACCACTTCGTACAACAGCGCCTGCTTTTCTCCATATTTCCGCAGCAGCCGGCCCAGCCGCTGCACGTGCTCGCGCACCGTGCCGCTGCCGGACAGCACCACGCCGACGTTCGCCGCCGGCACGTCCACGCCCTCGTTCAGCACCTTGCTCGTCACCACCACCGGGTACTCGCCGCTCTGGAAGCGGTCCAGGATGTGCCGCCGTTCCTTCGCCTTCGTCTGGTGCGTGATGGCCGGGACCAGGAAACGCCGGGCGATTTGATAAACCGTGGCGTTGTCGTGCGTGAAGATCAGGATGCGGTCGTGCCGGTGCTGGTCGAGCAGCTTCTGCAAGGCGCCGAGCTTGGCCGGCGCCGCCAGCGACAGCCGCCGCTGCTCGCGGTAGGCCTGAAACGCCAGCCGGCCCTCCTTCGACCGGCACGTCTCCTGGATGAAACGCTGCCAGCCGTGCGGGCCGCCCATGCGAATGCCCTTCTCGTCCACGAAGCGCCGGTATTGATCGCGCGCCTGCTCATACCGCGCCTGCTCCTCCGGCGACAGCTCGACATAGAGCCGCACCGCCTGGTAGTCGGCCAGGAAATCGCCGGCCAGTTCCTTGATCTCCCGGCGATAGACGATGGGACCGATGAGGCTTTCCAGCAGCCCCTCCTGGCCGTCGGTCCGCTCCGGGGTGGCCGTCAATCCGAGCCGATAGGGGGCGATGCTGCCGATCGCGGCTTGCAGGTACGTCGGCCCCGGCAGGTGATGGCACTCGTCGAAGACGAGCAGGCCGAAGCGATGGCCCCAGCGTTCAACGTACATGTGGGCGGAATCATAGGTCGTCACCGTGATTGGCTGGATGTCGTGGTAGCCGCCGCCGAGCAAACCCACGGGAACGTCGAACGCCAATTGCAATTCGGTGTA
>DATKHW010000839.1:0-8514 GCA_035546275.1 Gemmataceae bacterium | reverse complement strand
GCTCGACCCGGCCCGATTTTCGCTGCACCGTTTTTCCTCGCCCATCGGCCCTCATTCGCCAGGGAGGGCGTCGACGCCGCTTACACCAGGGCCGCGGTTCGCCTCTTCCCAACGGCGCCCTGCCGGCTTATCCTGAAACGCGCCCCGCATTCCCCGCTTCTGGAGGCCGCCATGACCGCCGCCGTCGCGACCCGCCCGTCCATGGCCGACCGTTACGCCGCCGAGTTCCCGCAGTCGCGCCGGCTGCACGAACAGGCCTGCAGCGTCTTCCCCCATGGCGTCACCCATGACGCCCGCCGCCTCGACCCGTTCCCCGTCTGCGTGGACCGCGCGGCCGGTGGACGCAAGTGGACCGTCGAGGGCAAGGAGCTGGTCGATTACTGGTCCGGCCACGGGGCGCTGCTGCTCGGCCACAGCCACCCGGCCGTGGTCGAGGCGGTGCAGCGGCAGATGGCGCGGGCCACGCACCCCGGCGCCTGCCACGAAAGCGAGATCGAATGGGGCCGACTCGTCCAGCGGCTCGTCCCGTCGGCTGAGCGGGTGCGCTTCACGTCGTCGGGCACGGAGGCCACGCTGATGGCGCTGCGGCTGGCGCGCATCTTCACCGGCCGGCCGAAGGTGCTGAAGTTCGCCGGCCACTTCCACGGCTGGCATGATTTCGTCATTCCCGCCTCCGACCCGCCCTACGAGTTGGGGCATGGTCTGGAGACCGTGCCCCAACCGCCGCCCGGCGTGCCGCCGGAGGTCGCGGCTCTGACGGTCGTGCTGCCGCCCAACGACGCCGACGCGGTGGAGCGGACGCTCAAGGCCGACCCGCAAATCGGCTGCGTCATCCTGGAGCCGACCGGCGGCCACTGGGGCGCCGTCCCGATCCGCGGCCCGTTCCTGCACGCCATTCGCGACATCACGGCACGGCACGGCCGGCTGCTGATCTTCGACGAGGTCATTACCGGCTTCCGCGTCGCGCCGGGCGGGGCGCAGCAGCACTACGGCGTACGGCCCGACCTGACGACGCTGGCCAAGATCGTGGCCGGCGGCCTGCCCGGCGGCTGCGTGGCCGGCCGCGCCGACATTCTGGAATACCTCGAATTCCGACCCGGCAAGCCGAAAATGAAACACCCCGGTACGTTCAACGCCAACCCGCTGTCGGCCTCGGCCGGCATTGCCGCGCTGAAAATCGTCTCCACCGGCGAGCCGTGCCGCCATGCGACGGAGATCGGCCGACTGCTGCGGTGCCGGCTCAATACACTGTTTGCCGAGCGCGACGCCGACTGGATTTGTTACGGCGAATTCTCCTTCTTCCGCCTGCTGCCGCACTACCGCGGCCCGCGGCCGGACGGCGACGACTTCATCCCGTACAACGGCGATCTGAATCGGCTGGACGGCCCGCGCGACGCCCGGCTGACATCGGCCTTGCGGATGGGAATGCTGCTGCACGGCGTGGACTTCTTCGGCCTGGGCGGCATGACGACGGCGGCGCACACGGAGGAGGACGTGGAGCGGACCGTGGCGGCGGTCGCGGGGACGTTGGATTTGCTGGGTGAGGCGGACGCTGGCGAGTCGTGATCGTTCACGTGTAAATTACACTTCGGCGATTGTCAAAGTCGTGCTTCGTCGCGATTGCGGCGACGACGCTTGCGATCTTCGCCCCTCCGACCATGGACGGCTCGATGGGCGAAACATGCGAGAAGTCGGACGCTCGATCAAAAACCAATCGCAGATCGATCACCGGTAAGCCGGCTGCGAAGGCCTCGCGGAGAATCAGCTCATTGAAGCCTGCGAGCGCGGCGAGTTCCGCGGGACCCAGTCCCGGAACCGCGTCATAGACCGTGCAGACGGCTACGGGCTTGCCCTGCGCACATAGGATTTCCAGCATCGCGCGGTACGATTTCCTGAAGCACACGCGCACTTCCTGCATCACGCGAAGAGCCTGCCCTACCGTGCAAGCCGCTTCGCTCAAAATGCTGCTCTCGCCCAAGGCGTCGTTGCCGCCCGCGCTGACAAAAAGATGCGTCGCGTCCGCCGGGACGTCCTTGAGTTGGTTCGCCACGTCTTCGGTGATGTGGCCGTCAACGGCCAGCAGTGAGGCGCGCCAACCTTGCGGCAGCGCTTGACGCACCTGCTCGATCACCGGCGGACGGTCGGGAACATACCGGGCGTTGTCAAAGATCGAATCGCCCAGCAGAACAACGTGTCCCATGACGCGCTCCGGCAGATTTCAGGGCGAAATAGGGACTGTATAGCGCCGCGGTGAACGATAGCGATCCTGTCCCAAGCCGTTCATGGAAGCCATCCATACGCAAGGTCAAAGCGGAGACCCGCCGTTCGCCTCGCGTGGCCGACCATTCGCCGCAGCTTTTGCTACAATCAGGCGCGAAGCGCCGCCGCCTGATTGGAGCCGCCGCATGCCGCTCGAGATGCCGACGACCATTGCCCGCTACCAGGTGCGTGAGCTGCTCGGATCGGGGGCGTTCGGCGCCGTCTACCGCGCCTTTGACCCACAACTGGAACGCGACGTGGCGCTGAAGGTTCTGCGGCCCGAACTGACGGCCTCGACCCTGGCGGTCGAGCGTTTCCTGCGCGAGGCGAAGGCCGCCGCCCGACTCCGTCATCCCCATATCGTTCCCGTCCATGACGCCGGCCGGGCCGGCGACGTGCATTATATCGCCTCGGCCTTTATCCGGGGGCGGACCTTGGCGTCCGCCGTCCGCCCTGGCGGCGTCGATCCGCGGCAGGCGGCGGTATGGACGATGCAGCTT
Source organism: Gemmataceae bacterium (assembly GCA_035546275.1). GTDB lineage: Bacteria > Planctomycetota > Planctomycetia > Gemmatales > Gemmataceae > UBA4732. Next base: position 5,755 of record DATKHW010000839.1, on the reverse strand, counting down.
GCCTCGGCGCTCGGCTACGCGCAACAGCAGGGCGTCCTCCACCGCGACGTGAAACCGGCCAACGCGATGCTGGACGAATCCGGCGCCTTGCAGCTGATGGACTTCGGCCTGGCGGCCTGGACTCAGGACGAAAGCACGCGGTTGACGCAGGAAGGAACCGTGATGGGCACGCCCGCCTACATGTCTCCGGAGCAGGCGGACGGCGACACGGCCAACGTCGGACCGGCCTCGGATGTGTACAGCGCCGGTGTCGTTCTGTACCAGTTGCTGACCGGCCGGCTGCCGTTTGAGGCGCCGCGGACGGCGGGGCTGGTGTACCAGATCGTGCATACGGCCCCGCCGCCGCCATCCGCGCGGCGCCCCGGCCTGGACCCAGCGCTGGAAACCATTTGCCTGAAGGCCATCGCCAAACGGCCGGCAGAGCGCTTTGCCACGGGCGAAGAGATGGCGGCGGCGCTGCGGAGCTGGCTGGCTGGCGTTCCGGCCGAGAAATCGTCGGCGGAGTGGGAAAAGGAAACCAGCGCCGATCTGTCGCCCCGCTCGGATGCGATGACAGCCAGTCTGGCCGCCGGGCCGACGACTGATGGCCGGTCGCCGCGACACGGGATTCCACCCCTGAGTTGGTTCGGCCTTGCGGGCGCCGCCGCGATCCTCATCCTGGGGGCGGCCTATCTGCTCCTGCGACTGCGCCCGTCGCCGACCGCCGCCGCTCCGGCCCGTCCCGCGGAACCGCCACGCGCCGCGGCCCCGTTCGATGCCGAGGAAGCCAAGCGGTTGCAGCAAGCCTGGGCCGATTCGCTGGGGCTGCCTGTGGAGCGAGCCGTCGACCTCGGCGGAGGAGTGCAGCTGAATCTGAGGCTCATCCCGCCCGGTTCGTTCACGATGGGTTCTCCGGAAGGGGAAAATGGTCGCTTTCCCAACGAGGGACCGCAACATCCGGTGGAGATCACGCGGCCGTTCTACCTGGGCCTCACGCCGGTGACCAAGGGACAATTCGCCGCCTTCGCCCAGGAGGACGGGTATCAAACCGAAGCAGAAAAACGCGGCGAGGTGGGGACGTGGCGGAAGCCCACCGAATTGTTCATCCCGTTTGTTCAGGTGGACGACGACCCGGTCGTGTGCGTGAACTGGAATGACGCGATGCAGTTCTGCCGGTGGCTGAGCAAGAAGGGGGGCGCTGCTTGCGGCCTTCCCACGGAAGCCGAGTGGGAATACGCTTGCCGCGCCGGCACGACCACGGCCTATTTCTTCGGCGCCGACGTCAAACAGCTGGGCGACTACCAATGGTTCCACGGCAACAATACGGCCACGCATCCGTTGCTGGTCGGCCGAAAGAGACCCAATGTCTGGGGCCTCTATGACATGGGCGGAAACGTCTGTCAGTTGTGCGCTGACTACTACGGCGACTACAAGGAGGGATTATGCAGAGATCCTCGAGGGGCCGACAGTGGGGATGGGTATGTCCTGCGCAGCGGTTCGTGGGCCAATGACGCTCCGTATTGCCGCTCGGCTTTCCGCGACCACACCGACGCCGATTCGCGTTGGGGGCATCTCGGTTTCCGGGTCGCCGTACGGATCGCCGCCCGCGCCTCGCAATGATATACGTGGTTCTCTCTCCTTCCTCCCTTCGTACCGCCTGTGCCGGCCGGCATCCTTACCCCTTCTCTAGGCGCTTGGCCGCCAATTGCCCCTGCGCTAGAATAGACGCAGTTCTCCTTCCGGGTGGAGCGAACCTCATGGCCCGCGATCTCTATGATATCCTCGGCGTGCCGCGCAACGCCTCCGAAGCCGATATCAAAAAGGCCTATCGCAAGCTGGCCCGTCAGCACCACCCCGACCGCAATCCCGGCGACAAGCAGGCTGAGGCCCGCTTCAAAGAAATCCAGAGCGCCTACGACGTGCTTGGCGACAAGCAGAAGCGGGAAAACTACGACCGTTTCGGCACGGCCGAGCCGGGCGGATTTGCCGGCGGCGGCAGTCCGTTCGGCCGCGGCGGGCAATCGTTCAGCGGCAACGTCAACCCGGAAGACCTGAGCGATCTCCTGCGGCAGTTCGGCATGGGCGGCGGCGGCGCGGGCGGCGGCTTGAACATCGACCCGGAAGAGCTTTTTGGCGGCCGGACGCGCGGCCGCTCCCGGCGCGCTCCGCGGCCGCCGGCGGAGATCGAAACCGAGGCGACGATCCCCTTTGAAACGGCGGCGCTCGGTGGAACCATCGGGCTGCGCATCGACGACCGCGAGATCGATGTGAAAGTGCCGCCGGGCGTGGACGACGGCAAGCGGCTGCGCGTGGCCGGTCAGGGGCCGAACGGCGCCGACATCTACGTCAAGCTGCACGTGGCGCCGCACCCCTATTTCCGCCGCGAGGAAAGGGACATCATCCTGGAAGCGCCAATCTCGGCGACCGAGGCGATGCTCGGCGCGCGGATCGACGTGCCGACGCTGGGCGGCGAACGGCTGACGGTCAAGGTGCCGGCCGGGGCGTCGAGTGGGGCCCGGCTGCGGCTGCGCGGTCGGGGCGCGGCGGGCGGCGATCAGCTCATCGAGCTGAAGATCGTGGCGCCGGCCGCCGCCGACGGCCGGGAGCGCGAACTCATCGAGGAGTTCAACCGTCTTCATCCGACGAACCCACGCGCCGGCCTCCCCTGGAGCTGAGCCATGACCGCCGACGCCCCGCGCCATACCTTTCAGCCGCACGAGCACCTGCGCCGCCCCGCCGACTTCAAGCGCGCCTTCGACCGCCGCCGCTCCGCCGCCGACGGCCGGCTCATCGTCTACGTCTGCGAGAACGGTCTGCCCCATCTCCGCCTCGGTCTGTCTGTATCGCGCAAGAACGGCCCGGCCGTCCACCGCAACCGCCTGCGCCGACTCTACCGCGAGGCGTTCCGCTTGACGCGTCAGGAGATGCCGACCGGACTCGACCTCGTGCTGGTGCCGCGCCGACCGGAGGCGCCGACGCTGGAAGAGCTGGTGCGGGCGTTGCCGCGTCTGGTGCGTCAAGCGGCGCGTAAGCTGGAAAAGGAGAGTCGGTCGTGATGCGAACGATCCTGGCGCCGTTCCGCTACGGGCTAAAGATGTTTCTGATCGCCGGAGTGCGCTTCTATCAGATTTGCTTGCGGCCGATCCTGCCGAGCGTATGCCGGTTTGAGCCAAGCTGCAGCGAGTACATGATCGCGGCGGTAAACAAGTACGGGCCGCTGCGCGGGGCGTGCAAGGGCGTCTGGCGCATCTGCCGCTGCAATCCGTGGACGCCGGGCGGCTACGATCCGCCGTGAATCGACGTCCGCATCATGTTTTCTGCGGCGCGGCGGGAGCGGCGGGCGGCGCCCCCTCATTCTTCAGGTAGGTCCGCACGGACGGGGTCAGCACCGCCGCACCCGCGACGGCGGCGATGAACAGCACCAGCAGCGCCACCCGGCCAGGCCAGCGGTACATGTCCAATAGGCTCAGGACGATCTGCAAAAACAGCCCGACGGCCACCAGCGCGCCGGTGCCGATGATGGCGAGCGCGAAGTAGGGGCCGATGCCGTTGTGCATGGACGGCGGCCAGTCGGTCAGCCGGGCCAACCACCAGAAGCTGACGTCCGCCAGCTGAGCCAGCAGCACCAGCGGCGCCAGGATGCAGCGCAGCCATTTCCGGTAGCTGCTGAAAGCGAAGATCAGGCCGGTCAGCATCCATAACATGCAAAAGCTGAGCAGGTGCAGATGCGTGGTTTGCGTCAGGCTTTCCAAGCTCATCTGCCGGCTGGTGTGGTCAACGGTGGGAACCTCCAACACCTCGGCGAAGTCGCTGTATTCCCACAGGGCCTTCTTCCCGGTCTGATTGTCCGTTTGATGGCACTTCCCGCACCGATCGTGGATGATCGATTGTACCTTGATCTTGTCGTCGTCCACGTAATCCTTGGTGATCGGCTGCTTGGCCAGGGAGGTAGGCCGGGGCATGGCGTCGCTGTCAAAGGCGTCCTTGCGCTGCTCGTCGGGCATGTGGATCCAGGATTGAAGCGCCAACCGTTCGCCCTCCCGGAAGGGCCGCTTTTCCGGCGGTACAGGCTTCTTGTCCGTACCAAAGAAAGCGAACGCCATTGTGCCGGAGCCGTTGTGGGGCAAATTCTCCGGCGCCATGATGAGACTTTCGACCTTGCTGGCCGGCGGCGGCGGGGCCGGCTTGGCTATGGGCCAGTTCTCCACGCCAGAGAATATCTCCACCACGTCGTTGGGCGTCGGCAGCGGTTGGCCCGGGCTGGCGTGCTGAAAATGCAGCTGCATCAGCGCCGTGAAGTAGCCGCCGCCCACGCCGATCAAGAACAGCGACAGCACGAGCCGCACCGGCAGCGGCAAGTCGCGCAGGCTCACCTTGAACGGGGCGCCGTTGCCGTCAGCGGTCATGAGGAGACTCCATCAGGTGGGAACTTCCAGCGCCGCGGCGACGGCGGCCAGGACGCGGCTGCGGGCGTCATCCAGCGGGTCGGGCAGCGTGGCGCCGGACGCCAGGCGATGGCCGCCGCCGCCGAACGTCTCGGCGATCCGAGCCACGTCGATGGATCGCGAGCGGAAGCTGACCTTGACGCCGCCGCGCGGCTGCTCCATGAATAACAGGCCGACTTGCACGCCCTCAACGCTGAGCGTGCAGTTGACCAGGTCCTCGCTGTCCTGCGGCAGGGCCCCGATCGCCTCATAGTCGCCTTTGTGGATCTCCGTGAAGGCCGTCTTGCCGCCGTGCGTCCGCTGCAGCCGTTCCAGGACCAGCCCCTTGAGCTTGAGACGGCCCAGCGTGCTGCGCTCGAATAACTCGGTGTATGCTTCGGTCGGCCGGGCGCCTGCCTCCTGCAGCCGGGCGGCCAGGGCGAAGGTGGCCGGCGTCGTGTTGGTGTGGCGGAACCAGCCCGTGTCCATCGCCACGGCCACGAACAGGGCATGCGCCGCCGTCGGCGATAACGGACCGCCCAGCGCCGCCGTCGCCTCGAAGACGAGCCGGCCGGTGGCCTCCGCCGTCGTGTCCACCAAGCGCACGGCCCCGAGGTCGTCCTGCGTCACATGGTGGTCGATCACTACCTTGGGGACCGCCAGCGTCCGCAAAAAAGTCCCGAAATCGCCGAGCTGGCCCCAGGCGCCGGTGTCGAGCACGATCACCGCCTCGGCGTCGCGGCAGTCCTCGCCGGGCAACTCGAAGCGGCGGACCTGGCGCTGGGGGTCGAGGAAGTCGTAGCGCGGCGGCAGGGAACTGGCCACGACCAGCCGGGCCGATTTGCCCTGGCGTTGCAGCACGTCGGCCAGCGCCAGCATCGAACCGAGACCGTCGCCGTCCGGCCGGACGTGCGTGGTCAGCAGGAAGCGACGGCGGGGGCGGACGATTTCGACGAACGACGTCCAGTCGAGCGGCATCGAGCAACCTTTCTGGCGGGAACCATCTCCCCACGATTATAGGGGGAAAGCCGGGACCGGCAAAGTGCGGACACGGGCGTCGCTCCGCGACCGGACCGCAGCTGGGCCGTCATGGAAAAATTGGAAATCTGCGCATTTTTTTCTTGCTTCCCCAAAAGCATGAGCATACATTTCCCTTTCATCATGAAAGTCGGCGTCGCCGTCCGGGGTTCACCGGCGCAGTTGAGGTTCATTGGGGAACTTCACCCTCTCGCAAGTCCCTTTTGAACAAGAGCCGACTGGGGCTTTTTCACGCCACGGCCGCCCCATGCACGGCGGGGCGCGTCCGGAGGATTTTCTGTGCATGTGCATCGATCCGGCCGCGCCGGATCGCT
>DATKHW010000838.1:0-2157 GCA_035546275.1 Gemmataceae bacterium | reverse complement strand
TTTCCGAAGGCCGGGAGGAATCTCTTAACCGGCTCTAGAACGCTGATTCAGAGCCGCCACCGTAAGGAGGCGGACGCTTCTTATTATTGTCTTCTGGCTGCTTTCTCCGGGTTGCTGCTTCTGTCCACCAGTTGCATGGTGGGTCCGAATTATAAGCGCCCCAGCGCGCCGGTGCCGCCGGCGTTCAAGGAACAGGCCCCGCCCGACTATAAGGAAGCCAATGGATGGAAGCCCGCGCAGCCGGGCGACAGCCTGCTGAAAGGCAAGTGGTGGGAAATCTATAACGACCCCGCGCTGAATGCCCTGGAAGAGCAGGTAGCCATCAACAACCAGAACGTGCTGCTGGCCGAAGCCAATTACCGTTTTGCCGCGGCCGCCACGCGCGTGGCGCACGCCGCCTTGTTCCCCACGGCTTCGGTGAGCCCCGCCCTTACCGAATCGCGCACCGGTGGAACCATCACGGCGGGAGGCGGTGTGGCGGCCTCCGGGCTGCGGACCCTATACACCCTGCCCGCCAGCGCCACGTGGGCCCCCGATTTATGGGGCAGCGTGCGCCGCAATATCACGGCCCAATCGGAAACCGCGCAAGCCTCCGCCGCCACGCTCGAAAACGCCCGCCTGCTGTACCAGGCCACGCTCGCCCAGGACTACTTCATGCTGCACGGCCTCGACGGCCAGGCGGATCTGCTGCAGCGGACGCTGCAATCTTACAATGAATACCTGACGCTGACGCAGAACCGCCGTGCGGGCGGTATCGCGTCGGACCTGGATGTGGCGCAAGCCGAATCTCAGTTGTACGGCACGCAATCCAGCTTGCAGGACCTGGCTGTACAGCGCCAGCAACTGGAGCACGCCATTGCCGTGCTGACGGGCCGCGCGCCGGCCGAATTGACCATTCCGCTGCTCGTGCTGACTACGCCGCCGCCGGCCGTCCCGATCGACGTTCCCTCGCGGCTGCTGGAGCGGCGGCCGGATATTGCCACCGCCGAGCGCCAGATGGCCGCTGCCAACGAACAGATCGGCATCGCCAAAGCGGCGTTTTATCCCTCGCTTACGCTCAGCGCGACCGCCGGCCTCGAAAACTCCAGCATTACGAGTTGGTTCACCTGGCCGAGCCGCTTCTTTTCCATGGGGCCGAGTGTTTCCCAACTGCTCTTCGACGCCGGGCGGCGCCGTGCCGTCATGGCGGAGACGCAGGCCACCTTCGACGGTACCATCGCGACTTACCGCCAGACGGTGCTGACGGCGTTCCAACAGGTGGAAGACAACCTGGCTGCCTTGCGCGTCCTCCAGGAGGAGGCCGGCACTGTCGAGAAGACAGTGGCCGCGGCAGATCGCGCACTGACCATTTCCACTGCGCAGTACAAAGCCGGCACTACCAGTTATCTGACGGTCATCACCGAGCAGGCAACGTCCCTCAGCGCGCAGGTGACGGCCGTCGAGTTGCTGACGCGGCGTTTGACCGCCAGCGTGCTGCTGGTGCAGGCGCTGGGCGGCGGATGGGACGAGTCGCAGATGCCGAGCATCCGGGACGTGCAGACCAAGGGAAGCCAGTAGCGGTCTCCCGATCGTCCGTTGGGGATCGCCGGGACCTTGCGCTATCCTCTCCATATGCGAACGACCCTGCTGCTCCTCGCCGCCGCCGCAGCCCTCTCGTCCGCGCCCGAGCAGTCCGGCCTCCCCGACGGCCTGTACGCCGAGATCCGCACCTCCAAAGGCCGGATTGTGGCCCGCCTCGAAGCCGAACTCACCCCGCTCACCGTCGCCAACTTCGTGGGTTTGGCCGAAGGGACGATTGCCAACGCCGCCTTCGATCCCGGCCGGCCCTTTTTTGACGGTTCCCTTTACCATCGCGTGGTCCCCGGCCATGTCATCCAGGCCGGCATTCCGCAATCGGACCGCGCCAAAAATCCCGGCTACACCTTCCCCAACGAGATCCACGCGCGGCTCAGCCACAACCACGCGGGCGCGCTGAACATGGCCAACAGCGGTCCGCACACCAACGCCGCGCAGTTCTGCATTACGCTGGGCGACCGGTCGTATCTGGATGGCGATTTCACCGTCTTCGGCGAGGTGGTGGATGGTCTCGACGTGGTGATGCGCATCTTGCAGGGGGACGCGGTGGAGAGCGTGCGGATTCTGCGCGTGGGGGCGAAG
>DATKHW010000837.1:0-5081 GCA_035546275.1 Gemmataceae bacterium | reverse complement strand
CGGAAACGGCGGCCAAAGCATGGTGCCCGCCTGATGCAACCCCGAGCCGTCGCCAAGCTGCCGCAGAATAGGCCGAAATACTATTATGCTAGTGCCATTCGTCGCATCGACCGAAGTAGCGAACTGGCGATGCCCGTCCGCAAAGTCGTCGGGCTATAGGCGTCCGCAGGGCCAAGCCGCCGCCGGTTCGCCCACGTCGGCCCACGTCGCGTCCGACGAGCCGCATCTGCGCCATTCCTCCCGCGAAGGCGGCGAGGCCTGCGTGGGCAATCCGGTGGGCCGCCGTGCCCGCCGCTCAAATCTGCGACGCGCCGGCGGGGCGGATGAACAGGGAGATCACCTTCGAAACGTTGTCCTTATAGATGGCCCCGGCGGAGAGGGTCTTCCAGTCGGGGTCGTCGCGGAAGGCGTCCCAGTTCTTTTTGGACTCGGCGAGGTCGGTGTGGACGACCATGTAGGTGAGCTGCGGGAGGCCCTGGCCGACGAGCGCGCCGCCGAAGAAGACCCCGGGCATGCCGACCTTGACGAAGATCGGCATCTCGCCGGCGTTGAACATGTCGAGTTTGTTCTTCGCCCGCTCCTGGTTGGGGCTCTCGTAGGTGCGGAGTTCAAACACGCGGTCGTCGCCCTTCTGCGCCGGCGGGATGAGGCGCGGGGCGCGCTCCATCGCCAGCAGCAGCGTGCTGTCGTAGCGAAGGAACGCCGGGTCGGATTTGGGGGCGTGCAGGATGTCCTTGCCGGCAGTCTGGAACGCCTCGTCGGCGGCGAGACGCGATTCGAAGGCGAGGACCGAGTCGATCGAGGTGTGCGGGAGCAGCATGCGCAGCTCGGGCGGGTCGGCGTCGAGCTTCAGCGCCTTGTTCTCGGCGGCGACGAGCCTGAAGACGCCGACCGGTTCGATGCTGGCGCGGTTGAACGCGGGGATGGCGGCCTTGGCGAGGAAGTCTTCGAACGCCTGCTGTTTCGCGGGAGTGGCGAAGCGGTAGGTGCGAAGCTCGAAGAACTGCCGGGGCTGCGCCGGCTCGTCGGCGCGGGCCCATTTCGGAGCCGCCAGTCCTACCGCCGATGCCGCCGAGGCGGCTAGAAATGCTCGTCGCTGCATGGTTCATCACCTCCACAACGGGATTGGAAAAATGGCACGGCCGCCGCGCAGATACTGCGCCAACGCTGTCTAAACCGCCACGCCAGGTGCGGCCGATGCCCGCGCCAGAGAGTGCAGCGCCATGCCACCTCGGCATGCCGCAAAGCTGGTCAATAGTGTCGTCCGGTCGCCGCAATGAGCTTGGCTGTGACCCACCGATCATCTTCAGAGGCGAGGAATGCGACGTCAAGCGCGATGTCCTCGGGCTGACCAACGCGGCCCAGCCCGGATTATTCGTCGCCGCCATCGCCAGCGGCACGCTGAAGAGCACAAGGCAATGGATCATCACAACTCGTGTCGATGGATCGTGCCTGACCAGCGAAAACAGTCTGCTTGGCGATGTCCTGCCCGCGGGCCCAGGGGGTGACCTGGCTTTCCTGGCGCCGGCCCGTGGGCGGGCCGTGCGGTCGTGGCCGGGCTCGACGCATGTGTCGCGGCCGCCGGCGCAGCCATCGGAGTTGTACTCCGCTGCTCGACGGACGCCCGTCGCTCGCTCGGCTTCGCCTCGGCGCTCTTCCGTAACGTTGGCAATCCAGCGCCAATTGAGGCGGATGTACGCCGCACGTTCATAGCCGTTCACCTCTCGCTAACTGGCGCAGCTGTCTGCGACTGAAGCTGCTACCTTGAAGGTATGGCTGCTCCGTCCTGTCCAGGCTGCCGCGACCGCGATGCTCGCATCGCCGAATTGGAAGCGCGCGTGGCAGCCCTGGAAGCCCAACTCCAGGATCAAGCCCGACTGCTCGTCGATCTGGCGCGCAAGCTCCAGGACAAGGATTTGCCCACCGCCCCGCCCCGGCCTGAAGCCCCCGCGGCCCCTGCGACGGCCAAGAAACCCAGCGGCCGCAAGCCGGGCGGACAACCCGGGCATCCGCCGCATCTCAAGCAGTGGCTGGCGCCGCAACGTGTTACTCAGATCGTGCCCCTCGTCCTAACGCGTTGCGAGCGATGCCGCACGCCGCTGCCGGTCGAGTGCGGCCCCGAAGACGCGGAACCTACGCGTTTTCAGGTGGCCGAGTTGCCTGACCTGAAGACCAAAGTCACCGAGTACCAACGGCACAGCCGCACCTGTCCCTGCTGCGGCGAGCTGAATCAGGCCGTGCTTCCCCCGGACTTCCCGACCCGCAGCATTGCCCCCGGGTTGGCGGCGCTGATGGCCTACCTGGTCGGCGCCTGCGGTCTGAGCAAGCGGCGCGTCGAAGAGGTCGTCGAGGCCGTCTTCGAGGTTCCGGTGGCCCTGGGCACGGTGGCCAGGCTGGAGCAGGAGATGGGTGCGGCCCTGGAACCGGCGCACCAGGAGGCGTCGGCCGCCGTGCAGCAGGCCCCGGTGAAACACCTGGACGAGACCGGTTGGAAGAAGGCGGGACGCAAGCGTTGGCTGTGGGTGGCGGCGACGGCCAACGTCGTGGTGTTCCTCATCCACCGGCTGCGCAACGCCGCCGTGGTGCTGCTGTTGGTGGGTCGGACGTTGCGGGGTATTCTGTGCAGCGACCGCTGGCGCGCTTACGACGGTTTCCCGCTGTTGCAGCGGCAAATCTGCGGTTCGCATCTGAAACGCAACTGGGAAAAGTTGCGGGAACGCGGCGGCCCGGCCCAACGGATCGCCGACGCCTGCTTGGTTATCAAAGACCAGGTCTTTGAGCAGTGGCATCTCTTTCGCGGCGGCGGTCTGACGCGAAGCCAGTTGGATGACCGGTTGGCGCCGTTGGCCTTGGAACTGTTGGCCGTCCTCCAAAAGGGAGGGCGAAGCCGGGACAAGAAGACCGCGCGCTTTTGCGAGCGGGTGCTGACCGTGTATCCGGCGTTATGGACGTTTGTGGTGGAGGAGGGCGTGGAACCGACGAACAACCACGCCGAGCGGGTGCAACGGTTGGCGGTGTTGTACCGGAAGAACTGCTTCGGCTGCCACAGCGACTCCGGTTGCCGATTCGTCGAGCGGCTGTTGACCGTGGTGCAGACGCTACGACTGCAAAAACGCCCCGTCCTCCAGTTCCTGAAAGAGACGCTCATCGCTCACCGCGCCGGCCAAGCCATGCCAAGGTTGGTCCTGGCGGGGTGAACGGTTACAATCCCGGTAGATGCGAAAGAACGGGAGCGTTCCGCGAAGACGGAACGCCAGGTAGCTCCCACTGACAGCCATGTCCGGCTCGAGCCTGCTGGCCTGACCGCGTCGTTATACAGACGCCTGAAGGCCGATAGAGGTTCCGTGGCTCAGCAACTCCGCCCGTCTTGTAGCGATTTGATTTGGCCGACGGCGCCGGGGAAGGAAAAGGGGGCTCGTAGATTGATCAATCTACGAGCCCCCTTTCCTGGCTGTAAGTCTTTTCCCCGCTTCCCAAATCGCCAGCCACCCCTTGATCGTCTTTAGGGTGGTGTCCGATCCCAAGGAGACTTCCGTATGCCCCGTTTCCCCGCCGTCGCATCCCTGCTGCTGGCCTCCGCAGCCCTGGCCGGGCCGGTGAACATCTCCCCCGAAGAACACGACCGCCAGGCGCGGGTTCTGGATCAACTGAAAAAGGCCGTCGCCGCCGAGGCGAGCGATGCGGCCAAGCTCGCGGTCGTCGCGCGCCTGATGAAGGAGGAGAATGCGGTCGATGTCCGGGCGCAGGCCCTTGAGCTGGCGACGCAGGTCCCCGGCGCCGATCTCGACGCCTTCCTTACCGCCTTGCTGGGCAATGAACCGGACGCCGGGCTCCGCGGCCGGGCGGCCACGGCGCTGGGCCATCTAGGCTCGGAAAAGTGCCTTGCCGCACTGGCCGAATGCGCCGCGAACGACCGCACGACCGACGTGGAAATCGGTTGCATGGTGGGCCGCTCCAGCGCCCGCCGCGCCGCCACATTCGCCGTCGCTGAACTCGCCGCGCGGCATCCGAAGATCGCCGACGAAGCCGCGGCCAAGCTCCGCGCCCTGTCTCCCGTCGCGAAAGACAACGAGGGCCTGGCCGACGCGCGCGTGCAGGCGCTTTACCAACTCACGCACGACGATGAGCTGCTCAAGTCCTTCTTCGAGCGGATCAAGAGCAAGGATAGCCAGGAGCGGGTGCAGGGGATCGTCGCCTTCCAGTTCCTCAAGCTCACGAAGGCGCCGCCGGAAGTGGTCGCCGCCCTGGACGACGCGAACCCCGACATCGCCTCCTGGGCCGCCCTGGTTCTCGGCGAAATCGGCGACGCGAAGACCGCCCCGCCCCTCATGGCGATTGCGGGAGACGCGAAAAAGGAAGTGGTCCTTCGCTGCAACGCCATCGGCGCCCTGGGCCGTATGAAGACCGCCGACGCATCCGACCTGATGGAACGGCTGCTGACGGACGACGACGCGCGTGTGGTTGCGAACGCCGCTATCTCGCTTCATCGCATCACGGGCAAGAAGGTAAAGCAGTTCCCGGAGGGGTATCGCGACGACTGACCCGGCCGCAAAGCATGGCGGAAGCGTCGGACGATCACGGCGCGTCGTTCTCGGTCCGCAACTCCCTGCCTGGCGTCGGGCGAGGCAACGCGGCCTGAAAAGCAGCGCCTATCAGAGTCTGTTCCGGCAGGGTTCGGCCTTGGGTTGGAGTCCCGGCTTTAGCTGGCTTTCCCGCCGCAAGCCGGCTAAAGCCGGGACTCCAACGCAGCGGCAGCCCCCTTAGAGAACCGACTCTCATTTTGGGAAGCGCCGCTGGCCAACGGCCTCCATCGGCCCTCATCCGCAGACATTTCCTCTCCTTTTTCTCCTGCCCAAATGCCGTCTCCGTATGGTACACTCCGCGTCGCCTCGCTCCCGGAACGGAGAGGCGTCGCATGTTGAAGCATCCGATCCACCCTGTCGAAGCCCGGGCGACGGCGCCGTTGGCGCGGCCGCAGGCCGCCCGCAAGGTCCGAGCGGCGTTTCCGGGGGGACGGACCCTTGGGACCCTTCCTATCGACTTCTTTACGTCGCGCGAGGATTTGTCTCATGCCGCTTTCT
>DATKHW010000836.1:0-4221 GCA_035546275.1 Gemmataceae bacterium | reverse complement strand
GTTGAGGCCGCCGGTCATGTCGAGCAGGCCGAACGGCTTGCCCGAATCGGTCAGGACGGCGGCGACGCCTTCGCTGCTGAGCAATTCGGACTGCTCTCGGAAGAAGGCCATCATCTCCTCGCGCGAGCGCTGGGGGCCGCGGTCGAAGACGGAGGCGCCGCCGACGGGGCCGATGGGCTTGTCGAGGTCCTCGGTCGGCATCAGCTGGGCGGGAGGCCGGACCAGCACGACGGCGCCCTTGAGCTTGCCCTTGTACTGGGCCAATTCGTCGGCCGTGGCCGCCTTGAGCGCGACGACGTCGGCCTGGACCTTGCCGTCGGTCCCCGGCATCCAGCCCCACGAGGCGACGGTGAGCGGCACGCCGGTGTCCGGGTCGATGAGACGGAGCGAGGCCGTGCCGCGTTTCCACGCTTCCGGCAACTCCCACGCCTCCTGATGGACGTTGCTCAGGCCGTAGGCTTTCATTTTGTCGGCGGCCCACTCGTTGGCCCGCTTGAGGTTCGTCGAACCGGTCAGGCGCGGCCCAATCTCGTCGCAGAGGTAGGTGAGGTTGGCGAAGGCCTCGCAACGGGCCTTGACCTCTTCGAGGACGATGCGGTCGCGCGCGGCGGCGTCGCCGACGGCGGGCGGCGGATCGGCATGGACGGCCGCCACGGCCAAGAGAAGGGCCAGCGGCGTCAGGCGGCGGAGCAGGGGAGGGTTGCGCAGCGTCATGAATACAAATCCTCTCCGAAATAAGGACGGCGGCGGGGCGGTCGCCTTGGGGTGCTTCTCCCGGATCGCACGAGAGGGGAGGTGGAAATGAGTGTAGACGGGGCGGCGGCGGGACGCCAACAAAAAAAGACGGCGGAGCTGACCGTGGACCACTTTTGCGGCGGCGTGATGAAGTCGAGATCGAGGTTCTGCTCCTTGGCGAAGCGGACGAACTCCCACACGTCGGCGAAGATACGGCGGCGGCGGCTGCCGAGCTGGTCGAGGACGACGCGGCGGGCGTCGCCCCCGAAGGGCGGCAACCGGCGCTGGGCGGGAAGGCCGTGGCGGAGACGGCCGCGGCGGAACGAGGAGGGATTTCCGCCGGATGCACGAGGGACAAGACCGGCGAAGGGCATGGAATCATTGCGCGCATCATTGTGCGTGGGGACTCGCTGGTCTGGCTGCTTTCAATGGCCTGGCTCCATGAGTGCCGCCAACGCCCGGAGCGCCAACTCCGAGAGGCTGTCCGCGGGCTGAGGCAAGGCGAGTGGGTCATGGGCATCCTTCGTGGCCTTGGTGAGGACGGCCGCGGCCCGAGCGCAGACCCGGGCGGCGTCCTTAGGCGGTTTTTTCAAGTCAGGCCGCCGCCGCCGTCGGGGGCGATTCGCGGCCTCCCCCGTATAATGAGGGAAGGTTGCCGTCACAAGCGAGGGCACGAGGATGCGCCGCAACGGAATTCTCATCGCAGCGCTGACGGTGGGGCTGACCGCGGCCGTCGGCCGGGCGGGGGTTTACGACCTCGACGACCCGACGCCGGCGCGCTATCCGCCGCTGCCGATGAGCCACGACGGCATCAAGCTCGTCCTTGCTCCGCTGCGCGGCGCCGCCCTGCCTCCGCCCCCTCCGCCTGACCCAGACAAACGGCCCTACTCCGTGCAGGCGGCCGAGCTGGAAAAGAAGGGATCGGCCCACTGGACCACCGCGGATCGCATAAATCTAAGCGCCTGTTACATTCGCATGAACCGGGCGCCCGAGGCGATCCAGATTCTGACCGAGGCCGATCGGACCAATTACCTTGTCCTCGCCAACCTGGCCGCCGCCTATCAGGCGATCAATGAGCTTCAGAAAGCGATCGACACGGAGACGGAAGCCCTGGCCGTATGGCCCGACATCCAGGCCGGCTGGACCAACAGCCAGCTGACCTGGTATCGCCGCGTGGAAGGCTATTACCTCAAGCTGCTGCAGTCGCGCCGGGACGAGCCGAAGCCGCCCACCGACATGGACGCGATTTTCGGCGCCCCGCTCCATCGCGGGGCCTACGGGCCGGAGGTTCATTCCTGGAAGCTCTGGGACGATTTGCCGCCCGACGCGTATGCGATCGTCTCGCAGCTCTTGATCTGGTCGCCCAACGACAGCCGGCTCTACTGGCAGCTCGCCGAGTTGCTGAACACTTACGGCTACGTGCCGGACGCGGTGAAAATATTCGATGAGATCTCCTTCGGCGGCTCGCTGAACATCGAGGCGTTCAAGAGCCATCGCAAGGCCCTGAAAAACGCGGCGGCCGAAGCCGGCGCGGTGAACGAACTCATCCAGCGCGACCCGGCGAAATTTGAGTCGGACCTTTATACGTTGATGTGGCTCACGTCGCCGCGCGGCCTCTTGCAGCCGCCGCTCATCGGCGATACGGCCAACGAAGCCCTGCTGGCGGCCCCGGTTCCCGCCTTTGCCGCCCTGTATCAGCAGCAGCAGGAGCAAACGCGGCAGCGGCTCATGGATCAGCTGCGCCAGATGCAGCCGCAGCAGCCAGCGGCGCCGCCGGCGCCGGCGCCGGCCGCCTCCGGTTGGGCGGACTGGCGGCCGTTGGGCATCGGCTTTGCGGCGGGCCTGATCGTCGCCGTGCTGGCGGCGCTGCAATGGACCGAATGGCGCCGCCGACGGCTGGCCGCGCCGGCCGGGGCGCCGCCGCCTGCCCCTCCGCCGCACCAACACAGGGAGCCAGCCGCTCATGACGCCGGCGCCATCCGAACCGACGCATCGCCCAGCCCCGCCGCTCCTGATCGGCTGGAAGGAGCGCCTTGATTTCCCCGAATGGGGCCTTCGCCGCGTCCGCGTCAAGATCGACACCGGAGCGCACACGTCGGCGATCGGGGCGACGGAATGCGAGCTGGCGCCGGTGGACGGCCGGATGGTCGCCCGGCTGCGGCTGGCTCTGAATCGGCGTCGGCCGGAACAGATCGTGCAGGTCGAGGCGCCGGTCTTGCGAATGGTTCACGTCACCAACACCGGCGGCTTCCGCGAAGAACGGCCGCTGATCGAGGCGGCGATCCGCCTCGGCCCCGTGGAGAAGCGCATCCGCCTGACCATCACGCGCCGGGAAGGTCTGCGCTTTCCGATGATCCTCGGCCGGGAGGCCTTGGCCGGCTGCTTCGTCGTGGACGCCGCGCGAATATACGTCTTGCCGAAGGGATAGTCATGCGAATCGTCATTTTGTCGCGCCAGGAATCGCTTTATAGCACGCACCGGATGGTGGAAGCCGGCCGGCGCCGCGGCCACGATATGGATGTTCTGGATACGCTTCAATTTGATATCCGTCTTAGCAAGAAAAACCCGGAATTGCTCTACCAGGGCAAGCCCGTCGGCGCCGTCGACGCCGTCATCCCCCGAATCGGAGCGTCGATCACCTTTTTCGGGCTGGCCGTGGTGCGGCAATTTGAGATGATGGGCGTCTATTGCCTCAACGAATCGCAGGCCATCGCCCGGTCGCGCGACAAGCTGCGCTGCCTGCAATTGCTGAGCCGGCACGACATCGGCATGCCGCCGACGGTTTACACGCGGCAGCCGAGCCACGTCCCAGATTGCATCGAAAAGGTCGAGGGGCCGCCGGTCGTGGTCAAGCTGCTTCAAGGGACGCAGGGCATCGGCGTCGTCTTGGCCGAGAGCGCGCGGGCGGCTGAATCGGTCATCGAGGCCTTCCACGGGCTGGAGCAAAATATCTTGATCCAGAAATTCATCGAGGAGGCCAAGGGCGCCGACATTCGGGCGCTGGTGGTGGGCCGGCGCGTGGTGGCGGCCATGAAGCGCAAGGCGGTGTCCGGCGAATTCCGCTCCAACCTGCACCGCGGCGGCAAGGCGAAGAAGATACGGCTGCGTTCCGAATATCGCCGCACCGCGCTGGCGGCCGCGCGGGTGCTGGGGCTGCGCATGGCCGGCGTCGATCTGATCGAATCGGACGAGGGGCCGATGGTGATGGAGGTCAACTCCTCGCCGGGCCTGGAGGGCATTCAGAAAGCGACCGGTGTGGACGTGGCCGAGGCGATCATCGAGCAGATCGAGCGCGAATTGCAGCACCAGCCGGCGCCGAGACCAAACGCTGACGACGCGAAGCAGGCGTCGTGAGTGTTTCGAGCTGAGCCAAGTATTGCTTCGGAGGCGGTATGACATCAGCGGACTTGCAGAAACTGGTTGGGCAAAAGCCCTTCGTGCCGCTGCGCATTTTTGTGAGTGACGGCACGGTCCATGAGATCCGAC
>DATKHW010000835.1:0-7458 GCA_035546275.1 Gemmataceae bacterium | reverse complement strand
GCCCGCGCCGCGCCGTCTCCCGCACGTCATGCAACGTCTGCCGTTGGCGCCGACCGTTAGGGGGGATCCTGTCCGCGGATGGGCGACAATGCAGTGGCGATGCCGGCGCCCTGCTAGCCCAGCTGCAATTCTTCCAACGTGGGCGGCCGCTTCTTCCTCCTGTCCCCCGGCTTGGTCGCCGCTGACCTGTTCCGGCGGGGCGGCGTACCGGGCCGGACGCCTGAATGAAATCGAGTACACCGGCTGAACGCGACTACCGCCGGATGGCATTTCTTGCCCCCCTGCTGCAACCGAATCAAATGCGAAGAGGCATATATGTCCCCGATGCGAACGGTCGGCCAGGCCATCAGGAGAGCGACGCCGGCCTGGATCAAACGCCTGGCCAAAAGCGCACCTGGCCTGCAAAAGGGAGCCCAGCAGCCAGTGCCACCACTGGATACCCCGGAGATAGCCGCGCTGCGGAGCGAAGTGAACAGCCTGACGTGGTTTCATTCGATCGACCTCGGCAACGGCATCGTCACGCCGGGCCGCGAGCACACCCCGACCAAGCTGGCCCGGCTGGGCTTCCCAGAGGACCTGACGGGGCGCACCGTTCTGGACGTCGGCGCCTGGAATGGATTCTTCTCCTTTGAGGCGGAGCGTCGCGGGGCCTCTCGCGTGCTGGCGACCGACTATTTCAGCTGGGGCGGCGAGGACGGCTACGGCTTGCCGGGCGCCGACGGCAAGGCCACCTTCGACCTGGCTCATCGGGTGCTGCGCTCGCGCGTCGAAGCCAGGCGAATCGACATCTTTGATCTGTCGCCCGAGACCGTCGGCCGGTTCGACCTGGTGCTCTTCCTCGGAGTTTTGTACCACATGCGCCATCCGTTCCTGGCATTGGAGCGCGTCGCTTCCGTCGCGGCCGACATGATAATTCTGGAAACCCACGTCGATATGCTCGACTGCCCCCGTCCGGCGATGGCGTTTTACGCTACCAACGAACTGGCGGGCGATCCGACCAACTGGTGCGGGCCAAACCCGCCTATGGTGGAGGCCATGCTCCGGACCGTCGGCTTCCGCAAAGTGCAAGCCTACGGCGACGTCTACCCGTGCCGGATTTCCCCGCGCGTTACGTTCCACGCCTGGAAGTGAGGGAGTCTCCACGGAAAATGCCCTGCTTCCGAATGGTGGACCTCCGCACGACGGCGATGGAACGACGCGCCCACGGGAAACCCTTCCGCAGCGACATCCAGGGATTCGACGACGCCCGGCACGTCCTGACCAGGGCGGTGGAGCGGATGGAGCGGGAGGGGCGCTGACGAATTTGGTTGAAGCCGCTTGCCAGCGCATGGCGGGGCGGGTAGCTTTTCATGCGGCCTATGGCGGGAGGCGTGCCGTGTGGAAGTGGCTTGATCGTGTCGGTATGGTGCTGCTGTTTTTGTCCTTCTGGTTCGCTACGCCCGAGATCATCGGTGAGGACCGTCTGAGGCGCTACATGCAGGGCAGCCTTTGGCTTGCCGCATTCGTCCTTACGACGGCCTTCGGCATGTTGCTGTTTGTCGCCGACTTTCTCGCCCTAGTTGCCGCGGGAATGTCGCCTTTCATCGACCACTATCCGCTGGTAATAATGATTCCGGTCACGGTCAGCATGTTGATTTCCTTCGGCCTGCAACGCTGGGTCGAGAAGGCTGTCCTGCCACGACTGCTTCATCTGCTTGCCGACTACAGCCGGCTGCGAGCGCGCCTGCTCATGCTGGGGGTGTGGATGTTCGTCGCGGGCAGCGCCCTTCAGTTCATGGCGTCCTTCTTTGACTAACCCGTGCCATCACAGCCTCACCGCATCTACCAGCCGGTATTCCGCGAACGCCTTCACGTCCACCGGCCCCACAGCGATCCGCGGATGATGGAGCACCCGCAGCGTCGCATCGACGACGCCGAAGGCCGTCGCATCGCCGACGTTTGCGCGCTTATTTGTCAGCAGTGTCTCAGCTTGGAAACCCGCGTCCCGCCGTTCTCTTGCCATCTGATCCGTCCGGTGGAGCTGCTATAGCGCCAGGTCCGGTTGACGGTCTGCGCCAGTCCGGATATGGTTCAGGTCGCGCGCGCGTCAAGCTTTTTTGTTGTGCGAGCGCTCGCCCTATGCCATTCTGGGGGGTATGCCACCCGAATTGCTTTCCACCATCGGACCTGAATGGCGGGCGAAGGCCGTAGATTGTGCCGTCTGGAAGGCTACGACCGAAGAACGACCGGGCGGAGAATCGGAAGGTTTTTGGGTGGCGTGCGACGGTGTACGCGGATACCTCAAACCGTCTAGGCCCGGTGCAGTTGACATTAAAGCACTTCCACGAGCCGCACACGAAAAGATAGCCTACGACCTGGCTTGCGACCTTGGCCTGCCGGTCCCCCCGGCGATCCTGGTGGACGGGAAGACGTGCGGCGGCCTCGTGCAGGCGGCAGTCGTGTCGCTGGTCCTTTATCCAGAAGTACACAAATGGGATCAAGTAACGACGACGCCTGCGACGCTTGCCATCGGTCGTCACATACTTCGCTCGACCAGGGCCGCATGGAGCGGAATCGTGGCCTTTGATTCCTGGCTGGCCAATACAGATCGCGCCAGTGGCAACAATCTCCTGATCGGAGTAGACGCCGATCCGCGAGCGCCAAGGGTTGGGGCCATCTTTTGCGACTACGCCTACTCCATGCTTCATGCGGGCTGGAAAAAAGGCAGCTGTGCAGCCGTCGCAGTTCCGGGCATTCTGTCCGCCCTAATGGACCTACTCGACCGGGACGCCGCGCTCGCCACGGCCGAAAGGATCAAGGGCTTTCCCGCTGCGACGGTGGCCGAAATCGTCAGTCGGATACCGCCGACGCATTTGGAAAACGAGAGTAAAGAGGTCATCATTGAGGCTCTCACCGAACGGGCCAAAACGGTCCCCGACGTGATCGCCTCCTCTACCAAGCGAGGGTAAACATGAAGCTGAGGTACGTCGTCTTCCGCTATCAGCCTGACCTATCAAAGGACGACTGGCTCCCTTTGGGGGTTGTCGCCGAATGCCCATCCGACGACGAGCCTGAAATCGGCGTGATGTGCTTGGAGAGCGCTGAGGCGCGCGGCGGCAGCGAACTAGCCGGTGCCATGCTGCAAAACGTCCCAGCCATCCTGAACGAGGAAGTCGAGAAGACCAGAGCGCGGTTGCTCCCAGGTGAAGACTTCCTTGAGGTTTTGCGTGCCCAAAACCCGTGGAATTTCCATTTCACGGTGGCTCAGGAGCAAACGGTGAAGGCGGAAGACCTGCAACAAGCGACGATGGACCTCTTCTATCGTCACGTTCTTCGCAGGCCATCGCCCTCCGAAGCGGAACCGAAACGCAAGCCACAGAAGGCCATTCGGCCCCGACGTATGGAGTCCTATGTGGTGGCCGTCTAGCCCGCCGACTATTCTAACCGTCTGCCCACGCTGGCCGGAGAATCTGCGTATGGCAAAAACACCAAGGAAGCGGCCAAAAGTCCGCGAAGACCTGAACAGGATAGCGGCCCGGATCGTCAAGGAAGCAACCGGGCAAGCGCCCAAGACGCCGGACCCGAAGGCAGGCCGCGACCCGGCGGCCGTGCAACTCGGCAAGCGGGGCGCGAGTATGCTTTTCCTTTGCAGGCAAGCATAATAGCAGTAATGAACCGCGTCCCAACCGAACGCCGAATCGCTATATTTCGGGCGCTTACCGAAGGTTGCTCACCGACCATGTTTGGACGTGGGAAGAACTGGTGGACCTGATCGACCGGGCCGAAGCAGCGAGAAACCAGCGGGCGGGCGCTAAAAATCAAATTGAGACACCACCTATTTGTCGCCGTCCTTCTTCTCCGGCGGGGGTGGCGCGTCGGAATTGGCGGGGACCGCTTCTTCCGTCGATTGGACGCGGAGGGGTGCGCCCACCCCAATCGGCGCAGGCGGCGCAAATGCGCCCGGCGCGACAAAAACAAGCCGGCCTTGGGCTAGCCATATGCGCGCGTTGACGGCTACCTCACGATCCTTGTAGTCAACGGCGGCCTGCCTCGGCGGGTTCAGGTCGGGGTCGGCCCGCATCGCCGTGGCCACTTCTTTCTTCGTCACGAACAGCGTGTTGCCGAGCCGCACCGGCTTGAGGCCGGCCATCTCCGCCAGCAGGCGCACCCCCGTCTCCAGCGGCACGTCCTCCACGTCCAGGCTCACCTTCGCCGAAGCCTGCTTCCCCGCCCGCGGGTCTAGGGGCAGATTGACGCCGGTGTCGCGGGCGAGCTGTTTGAGGGCGGCGACCAGCTCGACTTTGTCCAGGTGGACGCTGACGCGCTGGCGCATCTGCCGGGCCGTCGCTGCCTCCTCCGTCGTGATGAGGATCGAATCGCCGAGCACCACGAACGTCAGGTCGTAAGGGTCGAGCAGCGCCCGCAGGGCAGCCCGCGCCTCCACGTCTTTCAGCTCGGCCTGTGCGGCGACGGGCGTCCCATCGGGCGGACTGCCCAGCTGGCCAGTGATGGCTGGAGTGCCCAGCACGATGTTGAGCTTCGTCTTGTCGCGCAGCTGGGCGATGGCCGCGCCCAGTGATTGCCCGTCGATGTTGAGCGTGACGACGCGGTCCAAGCCCTCGCGGGGATTCGGGACGGAGCCGGCGGGTCGCGTCCTTGTCGGGCGGGGCGGGGGCGGCCGGGGCCGACGAGGGTGCCAGGGCCACCGCGAAGAGCGCGGCGGCCAGGACGATCCTGAAAGCAGCAAGCGTGCGCATGGATGCGACTCCTGAAATGAAGCCCTATCGGCGGCGGCGCATGAGATGGAATCAATCGCGGCGGGAGTGCAGACGCCAGCGCTCTCTCTTCTCGCATGCCTGATGCGGCGGCGGTGGCCGACGTCACCTCGATGGGGGCGGCTTGCAGTTCCGTGAGGCGGAGCCGCCCGCCGTCGAGGCAGCTGAGGGCGACCAGGATCAGCAGCAGGAAGCCGAGGGGGAGGGCGATGGCGCTCAGGAGTTACGCGTGCCTGTTCATGCAGATGAGTGTAGTCGAGGATGCGAGGCGGTGCGACGGGCTGGTGGCTCCGCCACACCGTGCCGATGGCAGCCCGGCGTCGCACGCTACACGATTCTACACCCGATTACACCAGCAGGCGGGGCTTTCCGGGGGCGACTGGTGTAGTGGAAAATGCAAAAACCCCTTGAAACAAGGGGGTTCCCGCTATCCGAATGCTTTAGCAAACCGGCGCTATCGGCCGCTCAGCCACCTCTCCCTATTTAACGGCGTCAACAGTTGTATATATGGTTTTCGCCGGCGACCGCTTCCGAAGCGAATCGCCGTCGGCCGCGTGTGAAATCGTCTCCCGGCAAGGATACCGCACCACGCCGTCGGGTTCAAGGGCGCCGCGGCCGCACCCTTTCCGCCGCTCGCTGGGAATTCAATAATAATCCCATCGCTCCAACCGTCCCGCTCCTCCCCGAGCCGCCCCACACGAAGGATAGGACCCCATGCTCCGACGGCGCACCGCTCCGATTTCCCTTTTCGCGCTCCCCTTGCTCCTGCTGGCGGCCTCGCTCGTCCCGGCCGCGCCGCCCTCCCAGGGCATCGACTTGGAGGGCATGGACACGTCCGTCAAGCCCCATGAGGACTTCTACCGCTACGCCAACGGCAAATGGCTCGACGCCACCCCCATCCCGCGCGATCGTCCCACCATCGCGATCTTCAACATCTTGGACGATCGCAACCGCGACGTGCTGCACGAAATCCTCGAAGAGGCGGCCAAGGTCCCCCTCACCCCTCTCCCCCCGGGGGAGAAGGGTAGGGGTGAGGGGGACGGCGTCAAGGCCAAGGTCGGCGCCTTTTACGCCAGCGGCATGGACGAGAAGCGCATCGAGGAAGCCGGCGCCAAGCCGTTGCAAGAGGAGCTGGACCGCATCGCCGCGATCAAGGACGCCGCCGGCGTCGTGCAGGCGATCGTCCGCCAACAGGCGCTCGGCATCCGCGTCGCCTTCTCATTCAACGCCGTGCCGGACGCCAAGGACAGCAAGCGCATGATCGCCGGCCTCGGCCAGGGGGGCCTGACCCTGCCCGACCGCGATTACTACCTCAAGGCCGACGACAAGATGGAGACGATTCGCAAGGCCTATCGCGCCCACGTCGAGAAGATGTTCATCCTTCTCGGCGACGCTCTCGGCGACGATCCAAAGAAGGCGGCGGCGGAGGCGGAGGCCGTCATCGGCCTGGAGACGCAGCTGGCCAAGGCGTCGAAGACGAAGGTCGAGATGCGCGACCCCGAAGCCAACTACCATCTGATGAACCTGGAAGAGCTGGAGGCCGACGCGCCCGGCGTCGACTGGCGGGCCTACTTCGACGGCCTCGGCCTGTCGGCCGTCAAGGAAGCCGACGTCGGCCAGCCGGAGTTCTGCAAGGAGGTCGGCCGTCTCCTCAGCGCCGTCCCACTGGACGCCTGGAAGGCTTATCTCCGCTGGCACTACCTGAATCACTACGCCGACCGGCTCAGCACGCCGTTCATCGCGGAGGAATTCCAGTTCAACGGGACGGTGCTAAACGGCGTGCCGGAGAATCGTCCGCGCTGGAAGCGCGTGCTGGAGGCGACCGACCGCCAGTTGGGCGACGCGCTGGGCCAGCTCTACGTGGCCAAGGCCTTCCCGCCGGAAGCCAAGGCCCGGGCCGAGGAGTTGGTCAAGAACGTCAAGGCCGCCCTGCGCGACGACCTCTCCACTCTCGACTGGATGAGCCCCGAGACGCGCCAGGAGGCCGTCAAGAAGCTCGACGCCATCGCCGTCAAGATCGGCTACCCGTCGAAGTGGCGCGACTACTCCGGCCTGACGGTGGACCGCGACGTGTATGTCCGCAACGTGATGCGGGCCGAGGCGTTCAACCGCAAGTTCACCCTGGACAAAATCGGCAAGCCGACCGACCCGACGGAATGGAGCATGACGCCGTCGACCGTCAACGCCTATTACAATCCGCTGCATAACGAGATCGTCTTCCCGGCCGGCATCTTGCAGCCGCCGTTCTTCAACGCCCAGGCCGACGACGCGGTCAACTACGGGGCGATCGGCGCCGTGATCGGCCACGAGCTGACGCACGGCTTCGACGACCAGGGCCGCAAGTACGACGCGAACGGCAACCTGCGTGACTGGTGGAAGGGGGAGGACGCCAAGGCGTTCCAGGAGCGGGCGGCCCGGATCGCCGCACAATACGACGGCTACGTTGCGGTGGACGACCTGCACGTCAATGGCAAACTGACGCTGGGCGAGAACATCGCGGACCTTGGCGGGGTGAAGATCGCCTACATGGCCTTCCACAAGTCGCTGGAGGGGAAGCCGGCGCCGGCGAAGATCGACGGCTTCACGGCCGACCAACGGTTCTTTTTGTCCTACGGCCAGATCTGGCGCTCGAAGAGTCGGCCGGAGGCGGAGACGGTTCAGGTGCTGACCAACCCGCACTCGCCCCCACGGTTCCGCGTGCTCG
>DATKHW010000834.1:0-12826 GCA_035546275.1 Gemmataceae bacterium | reverse complement strand
GCATCAATCCTGGTGCCGAAGGCATCTTGGAAGCATTGGAAAAACTGCCGAAGTAAAGGAGAAGTCATGGCGACATTGAAA
Source organism: Gemmataceae bacterium (assembly GCA_035546275.1). Classification (GTDB taxonomy): domain Bacteria; phylum Planctomycetota; class Planctomycetia; order Gemmatales; family Gemmataceae; genus UBA4732. Next base: position 12,745 of record DATKHW010000834.1, on the reverse strand, counting down.
GTACCGGTAACAGAGTCGGACCACGTTCAGGGTAGCGCCGATGCATTGGTCACGCTGGTCGAGTACGGCGACTATGAGTGCCCGCATTGCGGTCATGCCCACCCGATCGTCAGGCTCTTGCAAAAGCAATTTGGCGAGCAGTTGAGATTTGTGTTCCGGAACTTCCCTTTGAAGGAGATACATCCTAACGCGGAAACGGCGGCGGAGTCCGCGGAATTCGCCGGCGTGAACGGCCAATTCTGGGAGATGCACGACGGCATCTTTGAGAATCAAGACGCCATCGGTCTCCCGCTTCTGTTCGAATTGGCGCAGGGGCTCGAATTGTCCGTGCCGGAACTTCGCGACGCGCTTGAGGCTCGGCAATTTGAACACCGCGTGCGCGAAGACTTTCGTGGCGGCGTCCGCAGTGGCGTCAACGGCACCCCGACGTTCTTCATCAACGGCCTTCGTCATGACGGACCATTCGAGCTTGAAGACCTTGTTGAAGCGATTGAACGCCAGATGGCGCTGGATTAGCGTTGGGCGAGGATGCGGTAGTCTTCGACGTTGACAGGTTTCGCGGAAATGGCGAACTCCTTCAGAATCCCTCAGCGAGGGTGGGCACCTCGATCAGGGTTGGGGTTCGCGAGCCAAGCGCAGTTGTCAGAGCCTGTTTCAGTTCTTCGGCCGTGGCGGCGCTAACGCCCTCCACGCCATAGCCCTTGGCCAGCGAGAGGAAGTCGATGCCGGGTAGGTCAAGTGAAGGCGTTTTCCGTCGCCGTCGCGGGCCGCGGACGCATCGGGTTTCACCTTGTCCACGCCAAGTGCGGGCGCCGCATCCACTACGAGAAAGTTTGCCCTGTCCACGGCGAGGTGGGCAATGACGAAATCGTCAAGGGCTACGAGCAATCCAAAGGCGAATACACGCTCCTCGACAAGGCGCAGCTCGCCAAGCTGCGGCCCGACGCCGACAAGTCCATCAGCCTGGACGCCTTCGTCGCGGCCGACGCCGTCGACCCGATCTATTACGGCGAGCGCGCCTATTATTTGACTCCGGAGGGCCGAGCGGGGGAAAAGCCCTATGCCGTGCTGCAGCGGGTCATGGCGGACGAGGGCCGCTGCGGCGTCGCGACCATGGTGTTCTCGGGGCGCGAGCAGTTGGCCCTGGTGCGGCCGCTGGGGAAACTGCTTGTCGTTCACCTTCTTCAGTATGAGGAGCAGGTCAAGAAGCCCGCGGCGTTCGAGGAAGAAATCGGCGGCGTGGAAGTCACGTCGAAAGAACTGGACCTTGCCCGCAGCCTCGTGGACGCATCCACGCCGAAGGAGTTCGACCTGGCGGCTTACCGCGACGAGTATTCCGGTCGGCTGCTCAAGCTGATCGAGTCGAAAGCAGGCAGGCGCGTCAAGGCCGACAGCAAAGCCCGCGAGGCGCCGGTCGTCATCAATCTCATGGATGCATTGCGGCAGAGCCTGGACCAGGCGGGTCGCGGCAAGGCGCGCCGCGGCAAGGCCGCTCACAAAGCGCCTGCGAGGGCGCGCCGCAAGACGGGGTGATTCATGAGCCTGGCCACCTACCGCAAAAAACGTCGCTTCGACCGCACGCCGGAACCCGCACGAGAGGCCGCGGCTGGCGTCGGCCTGCTGCGCTTCGTTGTGCAAAAGCATGCGGCCACGCGCCTGCACTACGATTTCCGCCTGGAGGCGGACGGCGTCTTGAAGAGCTGGGCGATCCCCAAGGGGCCGTCGCTCAACCCGGCCGACAAGCGGCTGGCGGTGATGGTTGAGGATCACCCCCTGGATTACCGCACTTTCGAGGGCGTCATTCCGGAGGGCAACTACGGCGCGGGCGAGGTCATCGTCTGGGACGAGGGAACCTACGAGGCGCCGGGGGCGCCCGGGCGCCGGCAGACCGAGGCCGCGATGGCCGACGGTCTGGGGAAAGGGCGGCTCAGCATCGTGCTGCATGGCCAAAAGCTGCGCGGCGAGTTTGCGCTGGCGAAGCTGCAACGCGGGGGCAAGAACCAATGGCTGCTTATCAAGAAGCGCGATGCGTTCGCCTCGACGGCCGACGTGACGGCGGAAGACAAATCGGCGCTCAGCGGACGCACGCTGGCGGACGTGCGGCGCGGCAAAAAGCGGCCGCCGGCACGGCGTGCCAAGAAGCCGGCCAAGCGGAGCCAGGGCGCGCCGGGCCTTATGCCGCACGATGTGCGGCCCATGTTGGCGACGCTCGTGGATGAGCCGTTCGACCGCGCCGGCTGGCTCTTTGAACCGAAGTGGGACGGTTACCGCGCCGTAGCCGAGGTGAAAAGCGACGCGGTTCGGTTATACTCGCGAAACCACAAGGGCTTTGAAAACAAGTTCACTGCCATCGTCGAGTCGCTGCGGAGCTTGGGACATGAGGCGGTGCTGGACGGCGAAATCGTGGCGCTCGATGACTCCGGCCGATCGCGCTTTCAGCTTTTGCAGAACTACCAGAAGACGGGCAAAGGCGCGCTGATCTATTACGTGTTCGATCTGCTCTATCTGGACGGGACCGATTTGCGCGACAAGCCGCTGCATCAGCGAAAGAAACTACTCGGAGAGGCGCTTGGCGATCTGGCCCATGTCCGGCTCGGCGAACATGTGGAAAGGCGCGGTCTGGCGTTTTTCCGAGCGGCGGCCGAAAAGGGTCTGGAAGGCATCATCGCCAAGGACAGCGCCAGCCCCTATCGGGAAGGAATCCGCGGCGGCGAGTGGCTCAAGGTGAAGACGCGACACAGACAGGAGGCGGTCATCGGCGGCTTCACGGAGCCGCGCGGCAGCCGCACCGGCCTGGGCGCGCTTGTGCTCGGCGTATATGACGGCGACGACCTTGTGTACATAGGGCACACGGGCGGGGGCCTTGACACCGCGGGCCTGGGAGATATACGGGCCAGGCTCGATCCCCTGGTGCGACGGCGATGCCCCTTCCACAAGGAGCCGGCGACGAACGCGCCGGTCCACTGGGTCGAGCCGCGACTGGTGTGCGAGGTCGAATTCCAGGAATGGACGGACGACGGCCGCATGAGGATGCCGATCTTCCTGGGCATGCGCGACGACAAGGCCGCGTCCGAGGTGCGCCGGGAGCTGCCCGTCGCCGCCGAGGCGCCGCGCCACATGAAGCGGCCTCGGCCCACAGCGGCGCGCATCCGGACCGGCGACAAGGATGAACAGGCTGGGGCGGCCTCCGCGGAGGGGCCGCGATTGACCAACCTCGACAAGGTGTACTGGCCGGCGGAGGGGTACACCAAAGGCGATCTCATCGCCTACTATCGGGAAGTGAGCCCAGTCCTGCTGCCGCATCTGCACGACCGCCCCCTCTCGCTGCACCGGCATCCCAACGGCATCGACGGGCAGAGCTTCATCCAAAAAGATGTGGGCCGCCGACCGCCGCCGTCTTGGGTCAGTACCGCAAGCGTCCAGCCCGAGTCAGGCGCTGCGCCGATCACCTACGTGGTCTGCCAAGACGAGGCGACGCTCCTTTACCTGGCCAACTTGGGTTGCATTGAGCTAAACCCATGGCTGTCGCGGACGGGGTCGCTGGACCGCCCCGACTATCTGGTCATCGACCTTGATCCAAACGACATCCCCTTTGATCGCGCGGTGGAGGCGGCCCTCACAGTCCACCGACAGCTAGAGGCCGCCGGGACGCCTAGCTATTGCAAGACATCCGGCAAGCGCGGCCTGCACGTCTGCGTGCCGCTGGGAGCGACCTACGAGTACGAAGTCGCCCGCCGCTTCGCCGAGGTCGTCGCCAATGTGGTCCATGAACAACTGCCGGATGCTACTAGCGTGGTCCGTCAGCCCGCGCTGCGCCGGCGCAAGGTGTACCTCGACTTTTTGCAGAACCGTATAGGGCAGACCCTGGCAGCCCCGTATTCGGCGCGGCCGTGGCCGGGGGCGACCGTGTCCACTCCGCTGCGGTGGGCGGAGGTGCGCCGCGGACTTGATCCGCGGCGGTTTACGATCCGAACTATGCCGGAGCGCCTGAACCGATTTGGCGATTTGTGGGCGCCGTTGCTGACGGAGGCGGCGAACCTGCGCGATTGCTTGGCCCGTCTGGAGCGCGGTCGCGGCGGACGGGCCGAACGGACGGCGCACGGATCCAGGCGTCGTCCCGGCGCCCGCTGAGGAATAACGTCATGGTCATCTCCGGCTGGGATCTGTTGATTCTGGAAGACGGGACCGGTTCAGTCGTCGTCCACTGCGACGGGCCGCCGCCTCGCACTCTTCCCGTCGGACCGCTCCCGGCGCAAGAGGCTCGTCGGCTCGCGGAGTGGCTGTGCAGGGGCGGGGCGACGCACGCTGAGGAGGTACGCGCTCACGTGCACGCGGGGACGCGGCAGCGCGCCACGGGATCGTCCCGTAAAACGTCTGCGGTTGTGCGACGCTCCCCCGTCGCCAGCCGCCCCCTGGAGTGACTCGACCGAAAGCCCCGGCCTGCATCGGGCTTCATAGCGAAGACGCGGCCGGGCAGGCTTGCCCATGCGCAGGCCGCTGGTAGGATGAGGCATGTCGGCTGGCCCTGCGCCCGGCCCAGCGTCGCGCCCGTAGCTCAACTGGATAGAGCAGCGGTCTTCGGAACCGCAGGTTGGGGGTTCGAGCCCCTCCGGGCGTATTGCACTCGGTGCGTTCCGCCTCTATGGATTGCTCCGAATGCGTCAAGCGGCTCCGCCGCGAGGCTCCTCCGATTCCGGCGGCGGCCCGGTAATGAGCCGCGCCGACCGGTTGCGCGTGAAGTAGTTCCACGCCCACTGCACCAGGACCAGCAGTCTGTTCTCGAATTCCACGATGAAAATCAGATGCACGAACAGCCAGGTCAACCAGGCAAGGTAGCCATTGAATTTCGCCCATCCCAGGTCGGCTACGGCGGAATTGGCGCCGATGGTCGCCATGGAGCCGCGGTCGTGATAGTGGAACCGCAAGGGCGGCTCGCCGCGCAGCCGGCGCTGAATCAAAGCGGCGACGTGCTTGCCCTGCTGCATCGCCACCTGGGCCACGCCCGGCAACGGCTGACCCGTTTGGTGCGGGAAGTTGGCCATGTCGCCGATCACGAAGACTTCCGGGCGTTGCGGCAGGCTCAATTCCGGCGACACGAGGATGCGGCCGGCCCGGTCCAACTCGGCGCCCGTGGCTTCGGCCAGGCGGCGCGCCAGGGGCGACGCATCGACGCCGGCCGCCCACAACACCGTCCGCGTCGGAATGATCTCGGTGCGGTCGCCCGACCTGACCGTCGCGTGGTTCGGCTGGACATCCGTCACGATGGTCCCGGTCCGCACATCGACGCCGAGGCGGCGCAAAGCGTCGGCTGCCTTCTGCGATAGTTTGGGGACATAGGCGCCCAGGACGCGCTCGGCCCCTTCCAAGAGCAGAATGCGGGCGCGGCTCGGCTGGATGGATCGGAAATCATGGCGCAGCGTGCGATGGGCCACCTCGCCCAGCGCCCCGGCCAGCTCCACGCCAGTCGCCCCGGCGCCGACGACGACGAAGGTAAGCCAGCGCTCCTGTTCCTTGGGGTCCAGCGTGGCCTCGGCAGCTTCAAATGCATAGAGCACGCGGCGGCGGATTTCGAGGGCGTCCTCAACGGTCTTGAGGCCGGGGGCGTCTTTTTCCCATTCCGGGTGGTTAAAGTAGTGATGGCGGGCGCCGGCCGCGACGATCAGTGAGTCATAGCCGACGACGGGGCCGGAGGCGAGCCGCACCTCCCGGCGGTCCAGGTCGAATCCGACGACGTCGGCCATGAGGACGCGGGTGTTGCGCTGCCGGCCCAGCAGGGCGCGCAGCGGCGAGGCGATATTGGCCGGCGACAGGCCGCCGGTGGCCACCTGGTAGAGAAGGGGCTGGAAAAGGTGGAAGTTGCGCCGGTCGATCAGCGTGATCTCCACTGGCGCCTTGCGCAGGGCCTGGGCGGTATACAGGCCGCCAAAGCCGCCGCCGACGATGACGACGCGGTGTTTGTCGGCCATGACATGGCGCCCCTGGGGATGGAGTGCGGACTGGCGGAAGCAGCCGCGGCGCACCGTTTGCTCCCCGGGCGCCGCGGCCTTGTCAATGGACGCTTACTCCTTCTTCTCCTCGATCGGCTCCTTGATGGGCTGGACGAAAAAGGTCGAGCCTTTATCCGCGCTCATCTTGGCCGCGTATTCGTCCGCTTCCTTCCGCTGGGGGTAGGCGAACGTTTGGACGCGGGCGTTGGAATTATTGAAAACGCCCCAGACGACGCGCTGGCGCACTACCTTGGGTGTGCGGGTGCGCTTCGGCTTGGGCTCCTTGGCCGGCTTCTTTTTCTTCTTGGGCGCTTCTTCCTCCTCGCCGGCTTCGACATCGGCCGCTTCGGCGCCGTCTTCGCTTTCTTCCTCATCTTGTTCGTCGGCTTGATCCTCGCCCTCTCCGAGGGCTTCCTTCTTGCGCCGCTCGGCGGCGTCGTAGTCGGCTCGGAGCGCCTTATGATTCAGCGTGCGACGTGCCATGAAATCTCCCCGCGTCTGAGGACAACGAAGCCTCCTCTCCCGGAGGGTCAAGAATACAGTATGCGGCCCAGCGGCGCCCTGCAAGAGAAAGGATGGGCGGTTTCAGGGCAACAGATCGGCGACGGCTACCTGCGCGTTTGGCGCCGCCAATGGAGCCGCCGCATCACCGGGATCGAGGATAGTGCGGCTGGCGTAGGCGAAGCCGAATGGCTGGGCGGCGTCCGCGGCAGGATTGCGGCAGACTTCAAGCTGTCGCTGGACAAGGTTGACGATCCAGTAGTCAGCGAGGCCCGCTGCGGCATAAAGACTGCCCTTGCGCGTACGATCGAAAATAAGGCTGGAATCGCTCACCTCCACCACCAGAAGCGCGCTAGTAGGGACCGTGCGCCGCGCCCCACTCGGTCCGCCGGGAACCACGGCCACGTCTGGGTCCGGAACACCATGCGGACTGAGGTCGAGTGTGCCCTGCCGGCGGACCCAGAATCCGGAGCCAACGGCAGCCTGCAAGGCGTTGGCTGTCAGGTCGATGCCGGCCAGATGGAGGTCATATTGCGCGGGCATCTCTATAATATCCCCCCCAATTAGTTCGACGCGACGATCGCTAAAATAGCCCGCCTCGCACAGGCGAAAATACTCGTCGCGCGTCCAGCGCACCGGTTGCGGCTCCGATGTGGTCATGAATTGGTCCCTCTCTCACTTCGCATCCGCCATCACGTGCAGTTGCACCAAACTGCGGTTCTGTTCCTTTTCCAGATATTCCCGCCCCTTCTTGACGTTCACATGGTCCCACGGCAGCAGCTCGTCCAGCGGCCGGGCGCGGTGCGAGTAGAACGCCGGGTCGACGCCCAGATCGGCGAACGCGTTCCACCAAAGCTGCGGCTGGAAACACTCGCGCCAGCCGTCCATTCTCGCCCCACGCCTCCACGCCTCCTCCAGGGCGACCGCCACGCGCCGATCGCCGCGCGTCAGCACGCCTTCCAGCAAACTGCATTCCACGTCGTGCTGCTTTATCTTCACGCACCGCATGTTGTTCCGTCTGCGCATGTGATGACCGGCCCAACGGAGGTACTCGCGCGTCTGCATTCCGTTCCATTGATAGGGTGTGTGCGGCTTGGGCACGAAGTTCGACACGGACGCCGTCACTTCGCGGTAACGGCCGCTTGCCTGCTTGCTGATCGACGCGATGCGCTGGGCCATGTCCACGATGCCGTCGAGGTCCACGGCGCGCTCGCCCGGCAAGCCGCACAGGAAATACAGCTTCACCTTCTGCCAGCCGTTGGAAAATGCGTCGCGGCAGGCGTCGTAAAGGTCGTCGTTCCGGATCGGCTTACGGATCTGCTCCCGCATGTCGTCGCGGGCCACTTCCGGCGCCAGCGTTAGGCCGCTCTTGCGCGCGTCCTTCATCAGCTTTGGAACGGATCGCAAATGGCTGTTGACGCGAAGGCTCGGCAGCGACACGTTGACGCCCAGCGGCGTGAAGACCTCGTGCATCCGCTGAATCAGCTCCTCAAAGTAGGGGTAATCGCTGGTGCTGAGGCTGAGCAGGCTGATTTCGTCGTAGCCGGTGCTGCGGTAGCTATCCAGCGCAGCTTTCACGATGGTTTCAACGGAGCGCACGCGCAGCGGCCGTTTGATGACCGTCGATTGACAAAAACGGCACTGCCACGGACAGCCGCGCATGATTTCGATGGCGATGCGGTCGTGCGGCGTTTGGACCCACGACACGATTGGCCGCTTCGGCAGCGGAAAGGCGTCGAAATCCTGTTTGATGGTGCAGGCCATCACCTCCGTCGGCACGTCGGAGCGCGTGCGGTTCATGGCGGCCAGCGTGCCGTCGGCGTGGTACTCGGGCTCGTAGAACATGGGGGCGTAGGCCCACGTCGTGTTCCCCACGAGTTCGGCGATCATGTCGGCGCGGGAAATCAGGGGGCTGACGCCCCCCGCTCGCCGTTTTTCCTTGAGGCTCATCCAGCGATCCATGATCCACGGCAGGCTTTCCTCGCCGTCGCCGATCACGAAAAGGTCGATGAACGGCGCCAGCACTTCCGGGTTTTGCGCGCCGGGACCGCCGGCGATGACGAGCGGGTCATCCAACGTACGGTCCTTGCTGTGAAGCGGGACGCCGCCAAGGTCGAGCATCGTCAGAATGTTCGTATAGCAGACCTCATATTGCAAACTGAATCCGATCAGGTCGAAGTCGCATAGCGGCGTGAACGTCTCCAGGCCGTACAGGGGCAGGGCCGCCCTGCGCAGCTCCGCCTCCATATCGAGCCACGGCGCGAAGACGCGTTCGCAGGCCCACTGCGGATCGTCGTTCATCAGCGTGTACAGCACCTGCAAGCCATGATGGCTTGTTCCAAGCGAATAGGCGTCGGGGAAGCAGAGACAGAGGCGGCCGCGAACCTGGCGATGGTCCTTGGCGACGCTGTTGAGTTCGCCGCCGATGTACTGGGCCGGCGCCTGCACGCGCGGCAGCAGACTAAGGATCGCTTCCTTTAAGGACGCATTCATCATGGGATTCCCTTTCATCCGCTGCGCCTGGTCCGCCGCCTTTGCTCAGGACGGCGGACGGCCGTATTGCCTATTATGGCAAGATCGCCTGCCTTGCGCCGCCCCGTTGGTTGCAAGGGCGGTGGATGCACATGGAGTATATCGCGTCATGGCCTCGGTGAAACCGCCGATCGCGTCTTCCTGGCCTCGCGCCGCCTTGTTCGACTTCGACGGCACGCTCGTCGACAGCTTCCCGGCCATCACGGCCACGGTCAATCATGTCCGCGGATTGCATGGCCTGCCGCCGCTCTCCCTTGACGAGGTGAAGCGCTGGGTTGGCCGCGGGGCCGCAGTGCTATTGGCCCGAACTGTGCCGGCTGGCGATCCCAGCGCCAACCTCGCCGCTTACCACGCTCACCATCCCAGCGTCATTGACAGCGGCACGCATCTCATGCCGGGAGCGGCCGAACTCCTTCATTTGCTGCATGACCGCGGCGTTTCTCTGGGCGTTTGCAGCAACAAAGCGGTGCAGTTCACGCGCGACCTCGTCGCCCATTTGGCGCTGGCGCCGTTCCTCAATGTGGTTCTGGGTCCGGAGGACGTGGCCCGACCGAAGCCGGCGCCGGATATGCTGCTGGAAGCGCTGCGCCGCCTCAGCGTCGGTGCGACTGACTCCTTGTACATCGGCGACATGAGCGTGGATGTAGAAACAGCCCGCGGCGCCGGCGTCCCGGTTTGGGTCGTCGCGACTGGCTCCGAGACGCACGAGGCCTTGGAGCAGGCCAAGCCGGACCGACTTTGCGCCGACCTGCGCGCGGTCGCAGCAGCCCTCACCTCGCATTGACAGTCCTCCCGCCGCTTCTATAATCCGCCGCCCGCCAGATGCGTTCGGGATGACCCCGTCACCGGAGGACCCATTGTGAGGCATTCCAGGTCCCGCCGGCCCTTGACCGTGTTCGTCGCCGTCGTTCTGACGGCGGCGTTCGGCGGCCGGCTCCGCCTTGCGGCCCAGGAGCGTGCCGGTCCACCCGGCGCCGCGGCGCCGCCCGCCGACACGCTGCGTCTCGCGCGCAACGTCGCCGGCGATCCTACGCCCATCATCGTCGAAGGCGACGACGCCGCCACGTGGACCGAAAACGGTCGCCGCGTCGTCGTCGTCCGCGGCCAGGTGTTCGTTCACCAAGGCGTCGTTCAGTTGCGGGCCAAGGAGGCAGTCGCCTTCATGGACCTGCAAAGCGGCATTATGCACATGGACGTCTACGCCGAAGGCGACGTCCAGCTCGACAACAGCACGACCATTCAGACCGGGCCCCGCGCCTTGCTGTCGCTGTATACGCGCGGCGAATTCAAGCTGCGGTCGTGGAAAGACAAGGTGCGGCAGGAGTCGCTGGCCGACGACCCGCTGGTTCAGCGGGCGCGAGCAGAGCGCGGCGTCCCGGCGCCTCGTCCGGCCATGCCCGATGCACAGCCGCCGCCGCGCGGCAAGCCGACGCCTGATGGCGCATTGGCGCCGCCTCCAATGGTGCACCAAGTTGGTTACCTGGACCCCCAGGGGGGTCCGCCTTCGGATCCGCCGCCGCCCGATGCACCGGCCGGCCCTTCGGCGCCGATCGTGCTGCCGCCGCCGCCAGCCCCGGCGGGTCCGACGCCCTTGCCGCCGCCGCCTCAGCCGGCCGGCCATCCGCCGGCGCCGCCGCCGGGGCCGCACCAGTTCAGCGTGGCGCCGCGCGGCGGACAGGGCTTCGACATCAAGGGCGAGCCCCTGCCCGACGGCACGCAGGCCATCATCGTCACCGGCGGCGTCATCCTGTCGGTCGGCAACGTGCCAGGCGTCGGCCTCCTCGATCTGGAGGCCGACCGCCTGGTCATCTGGTCCAAGGGCGCCGACACGCAGCAGCTCATCACCAACATTCAGAATTCCCAGGCCCAGACCAGCAACCAGCTGGAGTTTTACCTCGCCGGCAACGTCATCATTCGGCAAAACGACGGTCCGGAGGTTCGCGTCCTCCGGGCCGATGAGGTCTATTACGACGTCAACCACAACGTCGCCGTCGCCCTTAACGCGTTGCTGCAGCTGCAAAAGCCCGGGTTGCCCAGCGACATTTTCGTCAAAACGGATGAATTGCTAGAGCTGTCGGCCACGAAATACCAGGTCGTCCGCGCGGATGTGTTTTCGAGCAAGCTGCCGTCGGACCCCGGCCTCGTCGTTTACGTCGCCGACGCCGTCATCGAAGACAAAACCTCCCCGAAATTTTCGATTTTTGGGTCGCCAGTCCTGAATCAGCAGACCGGCCGGCAGGAGATGCAGACGCAGACGCTGGTCGAGGGCCATGACGCCTTCTTCGAGCTGCAAGGCGTGCCGTTCTTCTATCTGCCCTATGTCGCCGGCGACGCGCGGGAGCCGTTGGGACCGATCCGTGAGATCACGGTCGGCGAAAACTCGGCCTATGGATTTCAATTCGGCCTTGGTTTGAACGTTTATGACCTTCTAGGACTCGATGCGTATGAGGGCACGAGCTGGAAGGCGAACATTGATTATCTGTCGCGGCGCGGCCCTGGCATCGGTTCGGAATTCGATTTTTCGCTGAAGGATTTCTTGGGCATTCCGGCCCATAACGACGGCGAGTTGTTCGGCTATGGCATGTACGACCAGGCTCGCGACCTCCTGGGCGGCGACCGAGAAGACTATCCCCAAGCGTTCAATCCGCCTGGTTTCCGCGGTCGCGCGCTATTGCGCGACAACGTATGGGATTTGCCGGAAGGATTCACGGTCCAGACCCAAATATCGGTGCTGAGCGATCAGAACTATTTGGAGCAATATTATCCAAATGAGTTCCATAATGGACTCAACCAGGAGACGTTCCTTTACGTCAAGCAGTCGCCGGAGCACGAGGACTGGGCGTGGACGGCGGCCGTGGAGCCGCGGTTGCGCGCCTGGGTGACGGAGACGGAACAGCTGCCGACGGCGAACGGCTACCTGATTGGACAGTCGTTCTTCGATCGGCTCTCCTACAACGCCTGGGCCGGCGCCGGCTATTACGACCTGCGACTCTCCAGCAACAACAGCTTCGAGCCGCCGGTCAGCCCAACCGATCAGAACGACGCGACCGGCCGGTTTCACCTGATGCAGGAGCTGAGCGCCCCCTTCGACGCCGGCCCGGTCAAAATCGTGCCCTACGGCAAGCTGCTGCTGGTCGATTACACGGACGACCTCAACGGCGACAACCTCGGTCGGGTCTGGGGCGGCGGCGGCGTCGAGGCCAGCATTCCCTTCTCGCGCCTCTATCCGGATGTGGAGAGCGAGCTGTTCAACGTCAACGGCATTTATCACAAGATCGTCGTCACGGGCAATTATTTCCTCGCCGACGCCAACGAGCCGTACACCAAGCTGCCGCAGCTGGACCGGCTGAACGACGACATATCCAACCAGGCCCTCTACCAGATCAAGCCGATCGACCCGGCGATATTCCCCGGCGGGACGGGGCTCGCCTTGGCCACGTCGCCCGTCTACGATCCACAGGTTTATGCGATCCGCAATCTCGTTCAAGACCGGATCGACACGCTCGCCAGCATTCAGGAATTGCAGCTCGACATTCGGCAGCGCTGGCAAACGCAACGCGGCTTTCCGGGCAATCAGCACACCGTGGACTGGATGACGCTTGACCTGTCCGGCGCCTTTTTCCCGGAGGAGAACCGCGACAATTTCGGCAAGCCGTTCGGCCTTTTGCAGTATGATTACGTCTGGAACATCGGCGACTTGACGGCCCTGACGAGCAGCGGCTTTT
>DATKHW010000833.1:0-12949 GCA_035546275.1 Gemmataceae bacterium | reverse complement strand
TCCAGAAACCACGAAATAGATCCCGCAAGGGCGAAGACCATGCCGCCGATCAGCAGGAACCACATCGGCCAGCCGGCGCCTTTGGGGACGAAAAACGATGCCAGGGCGGCCAGGCCGAGCGCCGTGAGGAAGTGGACGCGGTAGAAGCGCGGATTGACCACGGCCGGCGACAAGAGCAGCAGACACGCCGTCATGCCGGCGGCGAGGCGCAACGCAAAAACGGAGAGAGCGGACATGAAAAGTCACCGGCCGCCGTAGATGAGGGCCATGAGTTCGCTGCGGGAAGAGGGGTTGTCGCGGAAGACGCCGCGCATGGCGCTGGTGGTGCAGATGCTGTCGGATTTGCGGACGCCGCGGACCGTCATGCAGGTGTGCGTCGCTTCCAGAATGACCGCGACGCCGCGCGGATGCAGCTCTTCGACCAGGAGGTCGGCCACCTCCTCGGTGATGCGCTCTTGCACCTGCGGCCGCCGCGCCACCGTATCCACTAGCCGCGGCAGCTTGCTCAGGCCGACGATGCGGCCTTTGGGCAGATAGGCGATGTGCGCCTTGCCGAAGAACGGCAGCAGATGATGCTCGCACAGGCTGGCGAAGCGGATGTCCTTGACCAGGACCATTTCGTCGTATTTCTGGGTGAACGTCTTGCGCAGACACTCGCCGGGTGCGCGGCGGAGGCCGGCGCTGAGATCGGCGTACATACGGGCGATGCGGGCCGGCGTCTCTTGCAGCCCCTCGCGCTCCGGGTCCTCGCCGACGGCCAGGAGAATCTCGCGGACGGCCGCCTCGATGCGTTGGTGGTCCACCGGCCCCTCGACGGGACCGTTCTTGGCGTTCAGGGCCGGCCGGCGGGGTCGGGCGGCGGGATCGGTCATGCGGTTTCGATCCTTGTTCATCTGGACGGCGATTGGACGCCCGCTCCCATGCCGGTGATATGCATCTCTCTTTGTTTTGTAGGCGGATTCACCGGGTCCGTCAAGCAAAGCGAAGGGCCGTCTTTATCCGCCTGGCCGGCCGCGATGGGCTCGATGGCAGTTGTCGCAGGCGTCATGCACCTTGTTCTGCGCGTCCTTGGCTTTGACCAGGTCCTTCTCCGCGACGGCGGCGTTGAGGGCGGCGGCCAAATCGGCAAAAGCCTTGGCGTCCTGCTGCCACGTGTCCTTGCCCTTGGGCGGGTCGTTCGCGCCGACGTCGGCCGCCAGCTTGGCGAAGTTGTCTGTTTGCGGTTTCAGGTCGTCCCACGGCGGTGAGTCCCTGTTCAGCTCGGAGTTGATTTGGGGCCAGAGCGCGTCTGGCTTGTTGGCGCCAATCTGTTTCATGATGCTTTTCAGACCGCCGCTTGACTGGGGAAGAGGGCCTCCGCCTGGGCCGGGAGGGGGAGGATTTGTCGCCGGCGGAGGCGTGCATCCTAGAACAGCGAAGAAGGCGGCTGCCACGACCAGCAACGGAAGAGCAAAGCGCGACGCCTTTGTCATGTCACGGACTCCTCGCAGAAGGCCGACCGACCCGCCGGCGCGGCGAGTCCAGAACGCCGGTTGTTTCCACTACGCCGCCGGCGGGACGGCAGTTCACCGGGCGGCGCCGTCGAGCCGGTCTTGCCCGTCCGTGGCCGCGATGCTATGAACCGCCCGGCCGTCCGGTCCCGATGCTACGGAGGCGCGCGGAACATGTCCACCCCCAGCCTGGAAACGCCCATCTCGCAGCTGATCGATCGCCTGGGCCACGCGGATCGTCTGGAGCGCGTCCACGCCGCTGTCGGCCTGGTGCGCCTGGGCCGGCAGGGCGCGCCCCTGGCGGCGCCGCTGACTGCGGCGCTGCGCGATGAGCGGCCCATCGTGCGGAAGATGGCCGCCCTGGTGCTGGGCGACCTCGCCCCCGACGCCGTCGATGCGCTCCCGGCCCTGATCGCCGCTCTAAGTGATGCGGACGAGGGTGTGCGGCGCCGCGCGGCCGTGGCGCTGGGCCAATATGGGCCGGCTGCGGCGGCGGCTGCACCGGCTTTGCGCGCGGCGCTCCGTGATCGCGATGAGGGCGTTCGCAGCTTTGCCGATACGGCCCTGGCGCTGATCGAGCCGCCTGCCCGGCGCGGATTGGCGGCGTGAACGTATGCGCATCTCTTTCCGTCTGCCGTCGGTTGCGGTACAATCCACCTCGTTGCAATTTCCCCTAATGGCCCAACCCGCGCGTCCGCAACGGACGCCTCGCCGCTTGTTCACGCAGTCGCATCCCGATTGAAAGGTCCGCGCCCGATCCAGCATGGGCCGGCGCGGCCGGAAAGGTACGCCGAAATGAGCAGTGTTCTTGCACAAGCGCCGACGCGAACCCCCCAACCCGTCCGAGAATCCGCACAAACCAAATACGAATATCCCGGCATCCCCACCACCTGCGACGGCGCCGAAGCCGTCGTCCACGTCGAAATCCATGTGGCCCAGGCGGCCGGCGCCTATCCGATCACCAGCTCCACCACGATGGGCGGCGGCTTCAACGCCGCCGTCATGAACGGCGGCAAGAACCTCTGGGGCGATCCGCTCGTTTTCTTCGAACCGGAAAGCGAGCATTCCGCCGCCACGGTTTGCGAGGGCTTCGCCGTCGCCGGCGGCCGCGTCACCAACTTCACCTCCGGCCAGGGCCTCGTCCTCATGAAGGAGGTGCTTTATACCATTTCCGGCAAGCGCCTCCCCGTCCTCATGAACATCGGCGCGAGGGCGCTCACCAGCCAGGGCCTGAACGTCCACGCCGGGCATGACGACGTGATGTCGGTGGCCGACGTCGGCTGGGGCATGGTCTTCGCCCGCAACGCCCAGGAGGCCGGCGACTTCTGCCTCATCTGCCGCCGCGCCGCCGAGGCCACCCAGACGCCGTTCTTCAACGTCCAGGACGGCTTCCTCACCACGCACACCGTCGAGACGGTGCTGCTGACCGAGCCGGCTTTCATGAAGGAGTACATCGGCGATCCGAAAGAGAAGCTGGTCAACCTGATGGACCCCGCCAACCCGATGATGTCCGGCGTGGTGCAGAACCAGGACTCGTACATGAAGGGCAAGATGGCCCAGCGCTGGTACTACGACCGCGTCGAGCCGGCGCTGGAAGAAGCCTTCGAGCTGTTCGCCATGAAGACCGGCCGCAAGTACGGCTTCGTCGAAGCCTACCGCTGCGACGACGCCGAGTACATCCTGGTCGGCCTCGGCTGCTACATGGAGACGGCCAAGGCGACGATCGATTACCTGCGCGGCAAGGGGATCAAGGCCGGCGTGCTGACGGTGTTCGTGTTCCGGCCGTTCCCGGCCCGGCAGATCGTCGAGGCGCTCAAAGGCTGCAAGGCGTTCACCGTCTTCGAGCGCATGGACGATCCGCTCTCGACCACGGGCAACCACCTGACGCGCGAGATCAAGGCGGCATTTTGCGACGCCATGACCGGCCAGAATGGGCAGACGCGGATCGATCGGCTGCCTCGGATTTACAGCGCGGCGGCCGGCCTCGGCAGCCGCGACGTGCGGCCCGGCGATGTGATCGCGGCGTTCCAGAACATGATGAAGCCGAGCGGCCAGGACTTTTTCTGCGTCGGCGTCGATCATCCGTTGGCGATCAAACGGACGGAGGACCCGGACCTGCGGCCGCGCGGCGGCTTTTCGATGCGCGGCCACTCGGTCGGCGGCTTCGGCTCGGTGACGACCAACAAGATCATCGCCACCATCGGCGGCAACGTCTTCGGCAAGGACGTCCAAGCGTATCCCAAATATGGATCGGAAAAGAAGGGATTGCCGACGACGTACTACCTGACGATCGCCGACTCGCACATCATGATGCACAGCGAATTGGAGCACGTGGACCTGCTGTGCATCAACGACGTGACGGCGATCCTGAACCCGCTGACGCTGGAAGGCCTGCAGCCGAACGGAACCATCTTCATGCAGTCGCCGTATGCGGAGCCGACGGACGTGTGGAGACACATTCCGCCGCACGTGCAGAAGATCATCCGCGACCGCAAGGTGCGCGTCTGCTACACCGACATGGTGAAGATCGCGCGCGAGGTGGCGTCGCGGGCCGACCTGCAAATGCGTATGCAGGGCATCGTGCTGCTGGGCGCCTTCCTGCGGCTGACGCCGTACGCCAAGGAAAGCGACATGACGGATGTGCAGGTGTTCGGCGGCGTGGAGAAGGCGCTGCGGAAGTATTTCGGCAAGCAGGGCGAGCAGGTGGTCAAGGACAACCTGACCTGCGTGCAGCGCGGATACAGCGAAATGAAGGAAATTCCGGCGGCGGTAATCGGAACATGAGTGAGGGAGCACGCAGCGCAAGCAAGTGCCGATTCCCGCTCAGCGATTCCTGGAGCACACGAAATGACGACTGCCACGACCAACGGCGCGACCAAGCCCTCCATGAACGAGGCCAACGAGCGCGATCCGTTCAATAATAACTCCTACGGTACCATCGTGGACGGCGGCTACAAGCTCGTCAGTCTGCCCGTCCTCGACGTCCACGACTTCAACGAGCGCATCATCCGCGGCTATGAGGAAGGCTGGGGCGAGCGCGACCTGCCGGCCGATTTGACCACTGCCCGTTCACTCATCCCGGCCGGCACCGCCACGCTGCGCGACTTCAGCAACATCTCGCCCGAGATCCCCGAGTACATCACCGAGAATTGCACCGGCTGCATGGACTGCGTCACCGAGTGCCCCGACACCGCCATTCTCGGCAAGGTGCTGTCTGAAACCGAGTTGGGGGAGAAGCTCAAGACCATTCCGGAGGCGGATCGGGCCATGTACGCCGCTCAGTGGTCCAAGACGAAAAAATACTACGACGCCGGCAAGAAGAAGCACGGCGACGGCGGCATGTTCCAGATCATCATCGATCCGTCGAAATGCAAGGGCTGCGCCGAGTGCGTCACGGTCTGCGATGATCTCGCTCTCAAAATGATCGAGAAGACCGACGACGTGATGCTGCGCTCGCGCAAGTCGCACCGCTATTTCAAGAACATCGGGCCGTCCAACAACAAGTACATCAGCGACAGCCTGCTCATTGACATGATGCTCAAGGAGCAGACGCACATCTACGTCGGCGGGGCCGGCTCCTGCGCCGGCTGCGGCGAGGGGACGGCCCTGCGCATGATGTGCGCCGCCACCGGCTCGAAGTACGGCGACCAGTGGGGCATCGTGGCGGCCACCGGCTGCAACACGGTGTACACCTCCACCTACCCTTATAATCCGTATCTGGTCCCGTGGACCAACTCGCTGTTCGAGAACGCCCCGGCCGACGCCATCGGCGTGCGGCTGCGCTGGGACCAGATGGGTTGGCAGGACCGGCCGCTGTGGTGCATCGGCGGCGACGGCGCCATGTTCGACATCGGCTTCCAGGCGCTGTCGCGGCTCCTGGCCAGCGGCATGAACGTCAAGGTGTTCGTGCTGGACACCCAGGTCTATTCCAACACCGGCGGACAGGCGTCCACGTCGAGTTACACCGGCCAGAACACCAAGATGTCCGTCCACGGCAAGTCGGTCGCCGGCAAACAGGAACGGAGAAAAGAGATCGCTCAGATCGCGATGATGCATCCGCGGACCTTCGTGGCCCAGACGACGTGCGCCCACGTCAACCACTTTTACAAGTCGGTGCTGGGGGCGCTGGAGTTCGACGGCCCGGCGGTGATCGTCTGCTACACGACCTGCCAACCGGAGCACGGCGTCGGCGACAATATGGCCGGCGAGCAGGCCCGGTTGGCGGTGGACACGCGGGCCTTCCCGATCCTGATTTACGACCCGCGCAAGGGCGACACGATCAAGAAACGACTGTCGCTGGACGGCAACCCGAACAAGACCGGCGACTGGTTCGCCAACCCGAAGACGAAGGAAGAAGTGACGTTCATCGACTTCGCGCGGAGCGAGGGCCGCTTCGCCAAGCACTTCGACAACGACGGCAATCCGTCGGAGACGCTGCTGTACGCCAAGCAGGACCGGCTGGAGAACTGGCGGCTGCTGCAGGAATTGGCGGGAATCCGAGGATGAAAACATACGAGCACGACGCGCAAGCAAGTGATTTCGTCGTCATCACTTGCTTGCGCGTCGTGCTGGCTGCACTGTCATGACCGCACCTCGCGCTGCTCACGACTACACCCCAGGCGGACTGCAAGCCGCTCTGGAATTCCTCAAGCGCACCCGCAATGAGCTGCGCATGCTCCGCTGGGTGCGCGTCTGGAAAGACCGCTTTCAGGTCATCGACGTCAACCACGACTTCTTCGAGGTGCGCGGCCTCGGCTACGGCGATGCGGACATCGTCCCGCTTTTGCAGAACCTCAACACGGCCTTCAACCCGGAAACGATCCATAACGAAACCGACGCCGAATTCAAGGAATTCGGCGCCGGCAAGCGTTATCCGTGGGCGCACGACCGGGTGATGTGACCGCCCAAATCGTTACCGCGAGAAGTCCACCGTGGTCGCCTGGCCGGCGGTCACGGCCACCGTGCGCTTCTGATCGACCGTCTTCCCGTCCTGGTTCCACCGGGCCTCGATCGTGTAATGGTACGTCTGGCCGGGCGTCAGCTGCGGCGAGACGAACTCGCGATCCATGCCGGTCTGCTGGGTCGGGGCGCCGTCGAACAGGATCTGGGCGTCCGGCGACGGGACCATCACTTCGATGTGGGCGGCGGCGTCCGCCGGGGCCGGCGTGTAGTAGTTGGTCGTGTAGGAGGGCGTCAGGTAGGTCGGCGAGGAGTACATCACGAGCGGGGCCGAGTAGTCGTAGTACGGATACGAATCGTAGCCGTAGCCATACCCGCCGCCGTAGTACGGATACCCGCCGAGGGCGAAACCGAGGCCGAAGCCGGGCCAGAATCCGCCGTAGTAGCCGCCGCGGTAGTAACCGCCGCCGCGATAATAGCCGCCGCCGCGGTAGCCGCCTCCCCCCCAGTTCCCGCCGCCTCCACCCCAGTGGCCGCCTCCGCCGCCCCCGTGGCCGCCTCCGCCTCCGCCGTGTCCTGCCGCCAGGGCCGGACCGGCCGTCATGCTCAGGGCGACGATTGCGCCAAGAATTGCCTTGGCGAGCGAGATTCTTCCAAACATGTTTCTCTCCTGGCGCCGGCCGTCGCTTCCGGGGCCGGTCTTTTGCCGTTGTTTGCCAAGAGTGAGGCCGCATCGCCTTCGCTCTCTCCACTCTTACTATACGTGGTGCAGATGGCGTGCCGAAAACATCCAGCGTTGCTGATATGCCGAAGCCGGCGCTGCGGCGAAGAGGGACTGGAGCGACCGTCGCCGGCATCGTACAACATGCGCTAAACCGGCCCTTACCGGGACGACCAGAGGAACGATGATGCCGCAGCCAATGCCGCTCGCCTACCTCAACGGGCGCTTTCTCCCCCAGACGGAGGCTCATCTCGCGCTGAACGACGCCGGGTTCGTCTGGGGCGCTACGATTACGGACCTGTGCCGCACTTTCGCCGGCCGGCCGTTCCGCCTCGCCGACCACCTGCGGCGGTTCCGCCAAAGCTGCGAAGCCGCCAGTGTGCCGATGACCGCCTCCGACGAGGAGCTGGCCGGCGTCGCGGAGCGGCTCGTCCATCAGAACATGCCTCCGGGGGCTGACGCCCTCGGCTCGCCGGGCGCGGAGCTGGCGATCGTCTTCTTCGCCACGCCGGGACCGATCGGTTACTACCTCGGCGAACCCGGCGGC
Organism: Gemmataceae bacterium; assembly: GCA_035546275.1. Classification (GTDB taxonomy): domain Bacteria; phylum Planctomycetota; class Planctomycetia; order Gemmatales; family Gemmataceae; genus UBA4732. The sequence goes on along the minus strand of DATKHW010000833.1, from coordinate 5,292 downwards.
CCCGGCGACGGCCCTCCCACGCTCGGCGTCCACACCTTTCCATTGCCCTTCGCCCGCTATCACCGTCTCGTCCGCGACGGCGCCGTTCTCGTTGTGCCGTCAGCGAGGCACATCCCCGCCGCTTGCGTTGATCCGCGCATCAAGCAGCGCAGCCGCATTTCCAGCTGGATCGCCGAGCAGGAGGCCCGCCGAATCGAACCCGGCGCCTCCGCGCTGCTGCTCGACGCCGACGGTTTCGTCACCGAAACGGTCGCGGCGAACTTCCTGATCGTCCGCGACGGCGTGGTCCGGTCGCCGCCGCGCGACGGCATTCTCCACGGCGTCAGTTTGCAGGTCGTGGAAGAGCTGTGCCGCGATCTCGTCATCCCTTTCGCGGAACAGCGCCTGACCATCGACGACTGCCGGACGGCCGACGAAGCGATGGTCGCCGGCACCTCGTACTGCCTGGCCGGCGTCCGACGCATCGGCGGCGCCGACCTGCCGCCCACCGAGATAAACCCGGCGGCTCGCTCGGTCCGCCGGCGTCTCCTGGACGAATGGAGCCGGCGCGTTGGGGTTGATATCGAACGGCAGATTTTATCCAATCGGTAGACTTCCGCGCGCGGCGGCAGTATCTATATCGGCAGAACAACAAAAGCGTTTTGTTCGGCATTCCATTCGGGGAGCAAACGGGCATGAAGACCCTGAAAGCGATTCTCTGTTTCAGCGCCGTTCTGACGTTATTCCTGGCGACCGCGGCCACGGCCCACGCCAGCGAAGCCAACCTGGCCATTCCCGACCTGTGGCGCCACGGCTCGTACCAGAACCTCGGCGGCATCAGCCCGGGCCTGCTCCTGCTATGCGGCTCCGTGGTGATCCTCGGCACCCTCGGCATCAGCATCTTCCAGCTGATTCAGATCAAGAAGCAGCCGGCCCACAAGTCGATGCTGGCCGTCGCTGAAACGATTTTCCAGACCTGCAAGACGTACCTGCTCCAGCAGGGCAAGTTCCTGCTGATGCTGTTCTTCATCATCGCCTGCGCCATCACCTACTACCTGGTCGGCACCCCGCGCGAGACGGCCTACAAGCTAACGGACCACGCGATCGAGGAACTCAAGGAAGACAATGTGCCCACCGACGCGCTCGCGCCCTTAAAGGACAAGTCCTTCGACAACCGGGAGCAGTTCCTCGCCAGCCTTCCTGCGGTTTATTCGTCGGACCAGCAGAAGCAAATCGCCGACCAGGCCGCGCCGTCGGACATCAACCCATTCCTGACGGTGCTGCTGGTGCTGCTCTTCTCCGTCGTCGGCATGGGCGGTTCTTACGCCGTGGCGTGGTACGGCATCCGCGTCAACACCTACGCCAACGCGCGCACGGCCTTCGCCTCCCTCCGCGGCAAGCCGTGGGACGTCGTCAACATTCCGCTGCGGGCCGGCATCTCGGTCGGCCTGTTTCTGATCTCGCTCGAGCTGGTGATGATGGTCGTCATCCTCCTGGCCGTGCCGCGCACCATCGTCGGCTATTGCTTCCTCGGCTTCGCCATCGGCGAATCGCTCGGCGCCTCGGCCCTGCGCATCGCCGGCGGCATCTTCACCAAGATCGCCGACATCGGCTCCGACCTGATGAAGATCGTCTTCAACGTCAAGGAGGACGACCCGCGCAACCCCGGCGTCATCGCCGACTGCACCGGCGACAACGCCGGCGACTCGGTCGGCCCCACCGCCGACGGCTTCGAGACCTACGGCGTGACCGGCGTCGCCCTCATCGCCTTCATCACGCTGGCCGTGCCCAGCATCGCCATCCAGGCCAAGCTGATCGTCTGGATCTTCGCGATGCGCTTCCTGATGGACATCCTGTCGGGCGTGTCGTATTTCATCAACCAGGCCATTTCCGAGAAAATGTATGCGGGAAAGAAGGAATTCGACTTCGAGCAGCCGCTGACCCGCCTGATCTGGATCGCGGCTGTTCTGTGCATCGGCTGGTCGTTTCTCGCGAGCTGGCTGCTGCTGAGCGACCTGACCGTCAACGGCGTACGGCAGCAGTGGTTGTGGTTACAGCTCGCCGCCATCATCAGCTGCGGCACGCTGGCGGCGGTGCTGATCCCCGAATTCACGAAGATCTTCACCAGCTCCCACTCCAAGCACGTCCACGAAATCGTCACGGCGTCGCGCGAGGGCGGCGCCTCGCTGACCATCCTGTCGGGATTGGTCGCGGGCAACTTCAGCGCCTTCTGGATGGGCACACTCATCATGAGCCTGATGGCGGCCGCCTACGGCGTGAGCCTGATCAGCCTGGGAAACGTCATCGACCACGCCCCCATATTCGCCTTCGGCCTGGTGGCGTTCGGCTTCCTGTGCATGGGGCCGGTCAACATCGCCGTGGACAGCTACGGTCCCGTCACGGACAACGCCCAGTCCGTTTTCGAGCTGGCCCAGACGGAGCAGATTCCTGGCATCAAGGAGGAGATCCAGCGCGACTTCGGTTTCACGCCGAACTTTGAGGAGGGCAAGCACTACCTGGAGGCGAACGATTCGGCCGGCAACACGTTCAAGGCGACGGCCAAGCCGGTGCTGATCGGCACGGCCGTCGTCGGCGCCACCACGATGATTTTCTCGATCATTCTGCTCCTGACCAAAGCGGGAATGCTCAGCCTGGAGCTGACGCAGGCGCCGGTGCTGCTCGGCTTCATCTGCGGCGGCGCCGTGGTCTTCTGGTTCTCCGGCGCCTCGATGCAGGCGGTGACGACCGGCGCCTACCGGGCCGTTGAGTTCATCAAGAAGAACATGGACCTCACCAAGAAGGAAGCGGACATCAACGATTCCATAACGGTGGTCCAGATCTGCACGAAGTACGCCCAGGCCGGCATGTGGAACATCTTCATCGCCCTGATGACGATCACGCTGGCCTTCGCGTTCTTCGAGCCGAACTTCTTCGTGGCGTACCTGATTTCGATCGCCGTGTTCGGCCTGTTCCAGGCGATCTACATGGCCAACGCCGGCGGGGCGTGGGACAACGCCAAGAAGCTGGTCGAAGTCGATTTGAAGGAGAAGGGGACGCAACTGCACGCGGCCACGGTCATCGGCGACACGGTCGGCGACCCGTTCAAGGACACGACGTCGGTGGCGCTGAATCCGATCATTAAGTTCTCGACGCTGTTCGGCCTCTTGGCCGTCGAGATCGCGGTCGGGATGAACTACGTCGCCGGCGTGCGCGTGGTGGGCGCCGTGCTGCTGGCGGTGGCCCTGTTCTTCATCTGGCGTTCGTTCTATGCGATGCGGATTCCGCCGCGCGCGGTCGACGAGCCGGGCAAAGCGCCGCCAGCTGCTGCCGAGGCGGAAATGGCCGCCAAACATTGAGCGGCGGTAGGACCGGTCCCACTCGAACCCGAAGCGCCAGCGAGGAGTTTTTCTGTCGCTGGCGCTTCGGGTTCGTGTTGACGTGTCCGAGAACCTTTGGAACAGACTCTTACTTGTCCGCCTTCGGCTTTACAATCGGCGCGTCGGCGTCGTTGCCCCATTCCGACCAGCCGCGGTAGTAGCTGCGGACGTTCTTGTCGCCCATCAGCTCCAGCACGAAGGCCATCACCGCCGCCCGACCGCCGGACTGGCAATAGGTCACCGCCGGCTGGGAGGGATCGATTCCCGCCTTCTGGAACAGCTTCGTCAATTGATCGGCGCTCCGGAACTTGCCCGTGTCCTTGTCCAGCGCGTCGCTCCATTCCAGGTGGACCGCGCCGGGGATGGACCCGTTGCGCTGGGCCGTGTTCTCCGTGCCGCAGAACTCGCCGTTGGATCGCGCGTCCACGATCTGCGGCGATTTGCCCTTTAGAAGGTCCAGCATCTGATCCTTCGTCGCCAACCGATCGGGTTGCGGCTTCAGCTCGAGTTCAATCTTGCCGATGATCGGTGGCCCGCTTTCGGGTTTGCCGCCGGACGCCTGCCACGCTTTCCACCCGCCGTTGAGGAGGCGCACATCGTCGCAGCCCCAGTAGCGCAGGATGTACCAGATGCGGGCCGCGTCTTTCGACAGGTTATCGTCATAGACCACGACTGTATCACCCGGGCCTATGTCGAGGGCAGCGATGCGCCTGGTCCACTCCGCCTCGTTCTGGCCGGCGGCGAAAGCCTTGGCCCAGTCGGGCACGTCCACCCAGACGGTGCCGGGGATGTGGCCGGCGAGGTACTGAGCGTGGGGGCGGGCGTCGAGGATGCGAACGGGCCGTTTCGTCGCATCGGTCAGCGTCAAGAGGTTGGACGGTTCCACGAGCATGTCTGGGTTGGCGTAATCGCCGGGCGTCACAGCAAGGACGAATCCCATCAGGATCGGAGACATGGTACACTCCCCTTTGTGGGCCGGGGCGGCCTTTCTTGTTGCCTGCCACGGCCCCCCATATATTCTATGCCGTCCGCTCGCCCCACCGCATTTGAGGTCGTTGTGAGCAATTCGGAACCGCGCATCCACATCATCGGCGTCGGCCCCGACGGCCTGGCGGGTCTGACGGCCCGCGCTCGCGAGCTGCTCACCAACGCCGAAGTGATGTTCGGCGCCGAATCGGTCCTCGCCCTGGCGCCGGAGCTGCGGGCCGAGCGGCGCGTGCTGGGCGGCGACCTGCAGGAGACGGTCAACGCCGTCGCCGCCGTCCTGGGCCGCAAACGGGCGGCGATCCTGGCGGCCGGCGATCCGCTGTTCTACGGCGTGGCCCGCTACCTCTGCGACCGGCTCGGCCCGGATCGCTTCGAGGTGCTGCCGCACGTCAGCAGCATGCAGATGGCCTTCGCCCGGATCAAAGAGACTTGGGACGACGCCTACTTGACCGATCTGCAAACGCACCCCCTGGAAACGGTGCTGGACCGCATCCGCACGGCCGAGACGGTCGGCCTGTTTCCCAGCGATACCGAAGGGCCGGCCGTGGTGGCGCGGGAGCTGCTGGCGCGCGGGCTGGATTATTTCCGGGCCTACGTCTGCGAGAACCTGGGCGGCCGGGATGAGCGCGTGACGCAGGGCGAATTGAGCGACATTCAGGATATGGAATTCGCGCCGCTGGCAGTGATGATCCTGCGGCGGAAAGCGGGTCGGCCGGACCAGCCGGCGCCGGCGGCGCGGCGGCGGCGCTTCGGCAATCCCGACGACGTGTTCGCCCAGAGCCGTCCCAAGAGCGGCCTGATCACGCAGGCGGAGGTACGGGCCATCGCCCTGGCCCAGCTCGACGTGCAGCCCGGCAGCGTCGTCTGGGACATCGGCGCCGGCTCGGGCTCGGTCGCCATCGAATGGATGCTGGCCGATCCGTCGCTGCGCGCCGTCGCCATTGAGCGG
>DATKHW010000832.1:0-6012 GCA_035546275.1 Gemmataceae bacterium | reverse complement strand
CTCACCAATACGCTCCCGGCCGCGGCGCGCAGCGCGGACGAGAAAGCGATAATATACAGGCGAAAACGAGTCAAGGAATGTCACGACTGCGAGCGACGGGAATCCTTCCCGGTCCGCGAGGCGGAGGCGGCCTGCCTTCAGGCCGCGGCGTCCTCAGCGGTGCATTGACGGCTTGGGTCGCCCCGCGCCGTCTCCAGGGCGCTCATTAGTCCCTGCGGTTGACTTGTCGGGCGACCACGCAGGAGGCGACGCTTCTCGGCATCCCAGGTCCTCACTTCTTACCGAGGCGTCGGAGAGAAAACAACCACAACCATGAGTGGACAGGGTACTCAGTTTCCACCGGGTTGCAACCCCAAAAACCGGCCCGAGTCTCACGGCTTTTCGCAGTCCGGCGGAAGCCGTTGCCAGACAAAGCCCAACGGCTTCCCGCTTTTTTTTTCGGTCAGCTGCCGCGCAGCTGTCGCATCCAAAATCGCTTATCAATGTTCCGTTCGACCGCAAAGCAACTCATTGCGCCGGGTGCGGTTGCGCGATTCTTCTTTTTTTCGCTTGCAGTTGCGTTTGCACAACGTTAGGGAAAAAAAAATCGATCGCGTGAACCGCCGGCCCGCGCAGACTGCCTCATTTGCCCATGGCCGCCTGCGCCGCCGCCAGCCGGGCCACCGCCACGCGGAACGGACTGCAGCTCACATAATTCAACCCGATCCGGTGGCAGAACTTGACCGAGTCCGGGTCGCCGCCATGTTCGCCGCAAATGCCGATCTTCAATGTCGGCCGCGTCGCTCGGCCCTGCTCCACTGCCATCTTCATCAGGGCACCGACGCCGTCCTGGTCGATCGTCGCGAACGGGTCGGCGTGCAGGATGTCCGCCTTTTTCGGATCGGTATAGACGGAAATAAACGGCCCATAGTCGTCGCGGCTCATGCCGAGCGTCGTCTGCGTCAGGTCGTTCGTGCCGAAGCTGAAGAACTCCGCCGATTTGGCGATCTCGCCGGCCGTCACCGCCGCCCGCGGCACCTCGATCATCGTGCCGACCAGGTACGGCATTGTCACGCCCGTCTCGGCGAACACCTTGGCCGCCGTTTCGCGGACGATTTTTTCCTGGTTCTGCAGCTCCTTCAGGAAGCCGGCCAGCGGGATCATCACCTCGGGGTGGACCTCGCCGCCCGCCTTCTTGACCTGCACCGCCGCCTCGAAGATCGCCCGCGCCTGCATGGCCGTGATCTCGGGGTAGACGATGCCGAGCCGGCAGCCGCGGTGGCCGAGCATCGGGTTCGACTCGTGCAGTTCATGCACCCGCCGGGCCACGTCCTCCACGGTCTCGCCCAGCACCTTGGCCATCTCCTTCTGGCCGGCCGCGTCCTGCGGCAGGAACTCGTGCAGCGGCGGGTCGAGCAGGCGGATGGTCACCGGCCGGCCGGCCATCGCCTGGAACAGCCCGGCAAAGTCGGCCCGCTGGAACGGCAGCAATTTGGCCAGCGCCTTCTCGCGGGCCTCCGTCGTCTCGGCCATGATCATCTCCCGCATCTCGGCGATGTGGTCGAAGAACATGTGCTCCGTCCGGCACAGGCCGATCCCCTCCGCCCCGAACGCCACCGCCTCCGCCGCCTGGTCCGGCAGGTCGGCGTTGGTGCGGACGCCCAGCTTGCGGTGTTTTTCCGCCCAGTCCATGATCTGCTGGTAACGGCGGAAGGTTTCCGACTTTTCGGGTGCCAATTCTTTCTTGATTAGGACCTGCACCACTTCGCTCGGCTTGGTGGCGATGGGGCCTGAAAAGACTTCGCCGGTGAAGCCATCGATGCTGATGTCGTCGCCTTCCTTGAGCTTCTTGCCCTTGACCGTCATCACACCGGCCGCGTGGTCGATGTCCAGGTCGCCGGCGCCGACGATGCACACCTTGCCCATCTGCCGGCTCACCAGGGCCGCATGCGACGACACGCCGCCCACCGCCGTCAGAATGCCCAGCGCCGCCTTCATGCCGCGAAGGTCCTCCGGCGTCGTCTCCTTGCGCACCAGGATCAGCGACGCCTTTGGATTGGCTTGTTTCAGCGATTCCGCCTTTTGCGGGGTGAAAACGATCTTTCCGGTGGCGGCGCCGGGGCCGGCCGGGATGCCCTTGGTCAGCTGCTTGCCCGCCTTGCTCGCCGCCTTCTTGGCATCGACGTCGAACAGCGGCTGCAGCAGCTGGCTCAGGTCGCCGGCCGGGATGTACTTGGACGAGATCGCCTCGTCCGGCGTGATTAGCCCCTCCTGCACCAGGTCGTAGGCCACGCGCACCGCGGCGAAGCCGGTCCGCTTGGCGTTGCGCGTCTGGAGCATGTAGAGCTTGTTGCGCTGGATGGTGAACTCGATGTCCTGCATGTTGCGGTAGTGCTTTTCCAGCTTGTGCCCCACCGCGACCAATTCCTTGAAGGCCTCCGGCATGTCTTTGCCGAGCGACTCCTCGATGCGCTTGGTGGGCCGGGAGCCGTTGACCACGTCCTCGCCCTGCGCGTTGATGAGGTAGTCGCCGCACATGCCCGGCGTGCCGAGCGAGCCGTCGCGGGTCAGGGCCACGCCGGTTGCGCAGTCGTCGCCGAGGTTGCCGAACACCATCGCCATGACGTTGCAGGCCGTGCCCCACTCGTCGGGGATGCCGTATTGCCGGCGATAGACCATGGCCCGGTCGCTCATCCACGAGCCAAACACGGCGCCGACGGCGTTCCAGATCTGGTCCATCGGGTTTTCGGGGAAGTCCTGCCCCGTGTACTTGCGGATCGCCTCCTTGGAACGGGCGATCACCGTCTTGAGCGCGTCCACGTCCAGCTCGTTGTCGAGCTTCACGCCCTTGGCCTTCTTGACTTCGTGCAGGATGTGGTCGAACGGCTCGTCGGGGTGCCCCTTGAGGCCCATCACCACTTCGCCGTACATGAGCAGCAGCCGGCGGTAGGAATCCAGGGCGAAGCGCTCGTTGCCGGACTGCTTGGCGAGAGCCTTGACCGTGGTGTCGTTGAGGCCGATGTTCAGGACGGTGTCCATCATGCCCGGCATCGACTCGCGGGCGCCGGAGCGGCACGACAGCAGCAGCGGGTTGGTCGAATCGCCGATCTTGGCGCCGATGCCCTTTTCGATGCGCTGGATCGAGTCGGCGACCTGGTCGCGCAGCTCGGGCGGGTATTTGCGCCCGTGCTGATAGAAATAGGTGCAGACGTCGGTGCTAAGGGTGCAGCCGGCCGGGACGGGGAGGCCGATGGTGGTCATTTCATGGAGGTTGGCGCCCTTGCCGCCGAGGAGGTCGCGCATGTCGGCGCGGCCTTCCGCCTTGCCGCCGCCGAAGAAGTAGACGTACTTGGTACTCATTCCGGGGAACTCCTGGGGGCAGGCCGCCGTGCGGCCGGATGTCGGTGCGATGCGGAAAATGTACGGATTTCGGCGGGATTCGGCCAAGGCGCGGCCGAGGCGCGCGGAACGGGCACCGCGGCGCTTGCGGCCTCCTGTCGGCGTGCCGGGTGCCGGGCAGGACGTTCAGCGAGGTCGCCGCCCAGCCGCGGCAGACCGCGACCAGCGTCGCAGCCCCCAGACGAGCAGGCAGGGCACCGCGACAAGCGACAGCCAGATGCCGGTCGTCCACAGGAACACGGCGAGCAGGTCCTTCTCAAACGGCAGCCGCCACAGATCGATGAGGCGGTCATCGTGAAGGACGGCCAAAACCTTGCCGTCCGGCGAGAACTGCAAGGAGGATTCGTGGAACGTCATCAAGGGAGTGCGCGAGGCCACGTCCCATACCCGGACGACCTCGCCGCCCTTGGACGCGGGAAAAGGATTGAATCGCCAAGGCAGCAACCAACTCAAATAGGGCTCGTGGGGCGGCTCCTCCAGGAAGCCGACCGCCGCCCACTTGCCGTCGGGTGAAATCGTCACCGTAGGGGTCGTGAGGCCATGCATTTCGAACGGCGTCCGGTGGTCGTCCATGGTAAGACGGCCGGCTTCCTCCAAGGTCGGGAGCCGGATGATTCGGGCGCCCGCGTGGGGAGGGCGCGGCCGCTCTTCCCAAGGAATGTCGTCGTCGTTGAACGGCACGGCCACGTATTTGCCGTCCGGGGACGGCGCCCCGAAGCCAGAAACGTCTCTGAAGCGGTACAGCCCGGGGCCGGTGAATGCGCCGACGTAACAGGGCGAGGAGGCAAGGTCCCAGACCAGCGTCTTGCTCCGGTTGTTTTCCACCGAGAGCATCTGCCCGCCGCGCAGGAAGCGCAGGCACTGACAATATGCATCCGGTTCCTCAAGTTCCGTGGAAAAGCGTTTGTCGCCCGTGGCCGTGTCCCAGAGAGCGATTTCACGACCGTCGGCGGTCGCGTACGTGCGCAGATCCGGCGAGAAGGCAAGCGCCGTACAGGCGACGGGACGGTCCACGTCCAGAACAGGCCCTTGCGACGGGTCCCACCTCCACCGTTTGAACCCGATGTACGGGTAATGGTCGTCCTTCAATACCGAGGAATCGAAGTTGGTAATGACGAAGGATTTGCCATCCGTTGCGAAGAGGGGTCCAAAGGTGTCGGCCTTGATCCGATACCGCGGTTGCTTTGCAACCACGTCCCAGAACGCAATATCCTTGTCCGCGTCGACGGTCTGGAAGATCAAAAACCGGCCGTCCGGAGAAAACTGGATATTGTAGGCGAAGGTTTCTTTCTCAGGCACGGCGACCGTCTCGCCGGTCCGGAGGTCCCACAGATCAAGCTCTTGGCCGATCCAGCCGGCAGTGCATAGACGGCTGTCTGGGGAGATGCAAATCATATCCGGGTTGAGAGTCCTTCCCGGTGCCAGGGCGAGACGCTCCACTCCGGTCCTGACGTCCCACACCCTGATGGGTCCCTTCACCTTCCCGTACCAACCGGCCGGCGGCACGTCCGCCACGGTGAGCAACGTGCCACCGTCCGGGGAGAAGCGCAGGAAGTGGGTCATTTCCGGCAGCTGCAGCGTGGCGTAGGGTCGCAGCGGCGTGGCGGAGTAGACAGCCGCAAAGACGGCCGCGAAAACCAGAGCGGCCAGCAGGGCGGCCCAATGGCGGAACACGAAATGCAGGATTTTCAAGTGGGTTCTCCAGGACCGGACAAGCCGACGGCTGCGGCCCGCGCTGGGTGGTCTATCGAAGCGGCGCGGCGACCGCAATCACAGTCCTGGGTGTGCAGGCTCGCTCCGCTCACTTCCCGCCGCGGCCGCGAAGCAGCTCGCGCGCCCACCGGGCGTCGTCGCCTTCCAGCGGCGGCTGCGGCGGCTTGCGGTAGTCCACCGACGCGTCGTAGGCGGCCCGGTCGTAGACCGCCCGCAGCACGGAGGCCAGGTCAAGCGGCGCCTCCGGCTCCTTTCCGCGAAGAGGGATCGGGACGACCGGCAGCGGCTGGCGGACGCCCACCGGCCAGAAGCGCGTCCGCGTCCGCTGGTCGCCGCGCGAGACCAGGATGCGGTAGTCGCTGGGACGCAGCGGCGGGTCCGTCACCGACGGGACGCCCGCCCGCAGCAGGTCGATCTCGACCCAGTTCACATCCGTCTCCATGATGTCGCGCCGCTTCTCCATGAAGCTCTTCCGCCCGCGCGAGCCGCGAACCTTGTTGGCCGGACTGAGGACCTCGATCAGCGTTACCAGTTCCTCCGACTCGACGCGGATAATCTTCAGAAAGGCTTCCTCGATTTCCTCGTCCATCAGAGTGGGAACGATGAGCGGTTCCGCGGAGGCGACGGCCGGCTCCTTCTTCGGCGCCTTCGCGACGCGGCGGCCGGGCGTCTTCTCCACGCGGAGGTCCGGGACAAGCACCTGCCGGCCGGGGTCGTCGTCGTCGGAGATGTAGACTCGCAGCTCGACGCGGGCGACGTACCGGGGCACCAAGGCGGGGTTCAGCGCCGCCCGGATTTCGCTGATCAGTTCGTGATGTACGTCCGGCCAGAGGGCAGGCGACTCCAGGTACGGGTCCATTCCGGGGAACGGCGAGGGCACGGTCGCCTCCTTTCGGGCCGCTCCAGTTTGCCAAACGGCCC
>DATKHW010000831.1:0-11661 GCA_035546275.1 Gemmataceae bacterium | reverse complement strand
CACGCCCTCTTTCCACGGGAGATGTCGTCATGGCCCAAACCACGGTTGACGCCTTTACGCCGAACACGGTGCTGAAGAGCGGCAAAAAGGGGCTGAATACAAAATCGGGTTCCACCTCGAACGTGACGATCGCGGGCTCGGACCTGGCGCAGAATCAGCTGGTGACCATCAAAGACAAGAAAAACGCCCCCCGCGAGTGGACGGGCAACCTCGGGGCCGTCGCGATTTTCAATGGCAAACAGCAAGCCACGGCGGACGTCACGGAGGGGAAGGGGACGAAGCACATCGGCCCCAAAGACAACCCCACGGACATCAGCGTCACCGTCGGCGGCTCGAATCCGACGCCCTTCAACAACGTGAATACCGGCGATGGTCCTTGAGGACGAAGACTGCCGGCCTACAGCTTCGGCGGCGCTAGCGCGTCCAACTCCTGCATCGCCTTCCGGTACTGGGCGTTCTCGGGATAGCGCTGGACGGCCGCGTCGAGCATTTCATGGGCCTTGCGATACCAGCCGGCGGCCTCCTGCGGGTCGGCGGCGAGCTGCCCCAGCGCCGTGTACGTCCGCCCCAGGTCGTAGCGGTACACGAGAATCTCCGGCTGCTTGCCGACCAGCCCTTCCTGGATCGCGGCCGCGGCGGACAGGTCCTTGACGGCTTCCTCGCGCCGGCCAAGCTGCATTTTGATGCGGCCGCAGTAGAAGCCGGCGACGCCCTTCCGCTCCAGGTCGGTCGGGATCTCCCCCATCTGCTTGATGAGCTTGTCCCACCCCTGAATTGCACTTTCCAGCTCCGTAATCGCCTCTTCGGAGCGGCCCGGGACGCGGGACAGCGTCCAGGCCCGTTCCGTCCGCGCCCGGTGGTAAAACGACCAGGCGTCGCGGCTATTCGTCACCTTCGTCAGCCCCGCGATGTGATCCACCGCACGGTCATGGGCGGCCAGCGCCTCGTCGAGGCGGACCTCCTCACGGAGCGTCACGGCGAGGTTGCTTTCGGCCATGGCGCGGAGGAGCGGGTCCACCGGCTCGGGGCGGACGCCAGGCGTGTCCGCCAGTTTGGCGTACAGCTCGGCCGCCTTGCGGGCCGCCTGTTCCGACTCGGCCAGCCGTCCCACCTGATACTCCTGGTCCGAACGGCCGACCAGCGAAAGGGCCAGGGAGCGCTGGTATTTCGGCTCGTCCGGGTGGGCGGCGGCCAGCTCCTCGATAAGGCGGATGGAATCGTCCATGATCCGGGCGCCTTCCTGGTAACGGCCGATGCGTTGCAGATACTCGCCGTAGTCGCGCAGGGTGAGGGCGTTGTCGTCGCGGTAGAACGGGTCCTGCGGGTAATCGGCGACGAGCTGACCGTAGAGCCGGATCGCCTCGTGGTAGGACTTCTCCGCCTCGGCCGTCCGGTTGAGGAAGCGGCAGAGGTTGGCGTTGATGCGGTTCATGCGGGCGACGTGCCCGCGGAGCACCGGGTCTTCCGGATGGAGGGCGAGCAGCCGCTCGTAGCTGGCCAGGACGGAGTCGAGCCGCTGCTGCCGTTGCGCGTTGTCGGCGGCGGCGTTGCCGGACCCCGTCTCATACGCCTCGACGTAGCCGTTCAGGTCGCGAACGACCTCGATGGCCGCGTCGGCGTTCTCCGCCGCCGTTTGCCGCGCCGCTTCGGTATGTTTCTGCTCCCGCCAGATCAGGACCGCGGCGGTGGTGGAAACGGCGACGCAAGCCGTCAGGGCCAGCAGCGCCACGGCCGCGATCGCCGCCGCCCCCTTGTGCCGGGCGACGAACTTCCGCAGCCGATAACCGACCGACGGCGGCCGGGCCTCGACCGGCTCGTCGGCCAGGTAGCGCTGGAGGTCGCGCGCCAGCCCGTCGGCCGTCTCATAGCGCCGCTCCCGCTGCTTTTCCAGGCACTTCATCACCACCCAGTCCAGCTCCCGCCGCAAAAGCGCCGTCAGCTTCTTCGGCTCCGTCTGCCGCAGCGCCGCCAGCGCCGGCGCCGTGGGCTGTGCGGACAGCCGGGCCGACGGCTTCGACGGCTCCTGCTGCTGGATGATGCGGAGGACCTCCGACAACGGCGCCTGGCGCGAACGCAGATTCTCAAGGGGCAAGAGACCGGTGAGCAGCTCGTAGAGGATGACGCCCAGCGAATAGATGTCGGCCCGCGTGTCGATGTCGTCGCCGACAAAACCCGCCTGCTCCGGCGCCATGTATTCCAGCGTGCCGAGGACCGTTCCGAACTGCGTGGTCAGCGACTCCTCCAGCAGCTTGCCGCCGACGGCCTTGGCCACGCCGAAGTCGATGACCTTGGGCGCCGGCTTGCCGTCGATGCGGGCGGCCAGGATGTTTCCCGGCTTGAGATCGCGGTGGACGACGCCCTTTTGATGGGCGTGCTGCACCGCCTGGCACACCTGCACGAACAGGGCCAGCCGATCGCGGACGCCGAATTTCGCCTCGTCGCAGAACTGGGTCAGCGGCAAGCCCTTGACCAGCTCCATGACGAAGAAGGGCCGGCGGTCGGCGGTCAGGCCGCCGTCGAAGACGCGGGCGATGTTGGGGTGGTCCATCAGCGCCAGCGCTTGCCGCTCCTGCTCGAAGCGCTGCAGCACGGCCTGGGTGTCCATGCCCGCCTTGATGAGCTTGAGGGCGACCTGGCGCTTGACGGGTTTGGTTTGGGCGGCGGCCCAGACCTCGCCCATGCCGCCTTCGCCGATCTTCTCCACGAGCGTATAGCGGCCGGCGACGACGGCGCCGGCCGCCGCCGACGAAGCGACGACGGTTCCGGGCGACTCGGCTGTGCTGCGGGATGCGTCCACCGGTCCTGAAGCGTAATCGCCCGTGGCTCCTGGCGGCGCGGGGGCGTTGGGGAGACTGCCCGTGGCCGTCTCCTGGGGATCGGACTGCGCCGGCGCGTCCTCAAACGTGGACTCTTCGGTCACGGTAGTCTCCTCGGCCGATGAGCAGGGAGCGCCCGCATGGTACAGCGCCGCTAGGCAGGCTGCAACAAGCGCACGAGCGAGCACGCAGCGCAAGCAAGTGATCTCCCGCACTTGCTTGCGCTGCGTGCTCGTGCGCTGCGTGCTCGTGCGGTTCAAACTTCGTCTAGGACGCCGTCTCCCCCCGGCGTATAATCCCCGCGCGCCATTCTTCGGCGAGGAGGGAACCTCGTGGCCGAATCGCAAAGCAGCCTGGTGGTCGAGACGTTCAAGCTCACGAAGATCTACCGCAATCGCCTCATTGCGCTGAACGACGTGACGCTGCGCCTCGAACCCGGTTGCGTTCTCGGCCTGCTTGGAGCCAACGGCGCCGGCAAGACCACGTTCCTCCGCCTCCTCATCGGCCTGCACCGCCCCACCGCCGGCTGGGCCAAGGTCTTCGGCAAAACGATGTCGCCCAACAGCGCCGACCTGCGCCGCCGCATCGGCTACATCCCCACCAATCCGCAGTTTCCGCGGGGGATGACGCCGATCTCCTATCTTGACTACATGGCCCGGCTTTTCGGCCTCCCCGCCGACGTGCGCAAGCCGCGCCTCGCCTCGCTCATCCGGGCCGTGGACCTGCTCGGCTTCTCCGGACACGTCATCGACGGCTTCTCCAACGGCATGACGGCCCGCCTCGCCGTCGCCGCCAGCCTCATCAACGAGCCGGAATTGCTCGTCTGGGACGAGCCGACCCACGGCCTCGATCCGGAAGCGCGTCGCTCCATGCTCGACCTCATCAAGACGCTGGCCCGCGAGAAAACGCTGATCGTTTCCAGCCACAACTTGAGCGACATCGACGAGGTATGCAACCACGCGGCCGTCCTCAGCCACGGCCAGCTGATCTACTGCGGCTCGCTGCAGGACCTGAAAGGCCGGATGCGCCGCAATCATTTCGAGCTGGACCTCGAAGGCGAACAGAAGGCCGTCGCCAAAGCCGCCAACGCCATCCGCGCTTTGCCCGATTTCAAGGTCGCCACGCTTCGCCAGCGTCGGCTGGAGCTGTATCTGCACGAGGAGGTCGTCAACACCTCCGCCCTGGCCGGCGCCCTGTCGATCCTGACCGACAACAAGGTGTCGCTGGTGAGCATCCGCAGCGTCGGCCAGCAGACGGAGCAGGCGTTCCTGGACCTGGTGGAAAAGGAAGAGTCGCGCGGCTTCGCGCGGATTTATCAGGCGGAAGCGGCATAGTCATTCGTCCCTCGTCATTCGTCATTCGTCGCTCGTCATTAGGGGCAGACTGGGTCGCCTTGGCGAATGACAAATGACGAATGACGAATGACGAATGACGAGGGACTGATGAAATGGACGCCGTCGTCGAGAAGAAGAAGCCTGTCGCCGTCCTCCGCTGGCTGCCCTATTGGGCCGTCTTCCAGTACGACGTCGGCCAGACGCTGCGCAGCTGGGTCTACCGCGTCTGGGTGCTGGCCGTGCTGCTGGGCGTCGGCGGCTTTCTCCTCCGCGGCTTCTTCCTGACGCAGGAGGCCGGCTACTTCCAGCAGGCCTCCACGCTCTTCAGCAACGTCCTGCAAGGGGCCGTCCTCGGCAGCCTCGCCTTCGTCGTCGTCCTGAGCGGCGGCTGCATCTCCTCCGAACGCGGCACCCTGGCCGACTCCGTTCTCAGCCGCGGCATCAGCCGTTATCAATACTTCCTCGGCAAATGGCACGCCCGCCTGGCCACGGTGCTGGGGACGTACCTCGTGCTGAGCCTCTTGGCCCTGGCCGGCAGTCTGGCGCTGGTGCATGAGGACGTGACGCTGGACGGCGGCCTGGTCGCGCTGGCCGTGGTCGGCGTCCTCTTGGCCGCGGTGACGACGATCGGCGTGGCGGTCAGCGCGGTCAGCAACAACACGCTGCTCGGCGTGGCCGGGCTGTGGGTCGCCCTGTACGGCAGCGGCTTCGCCCTGAGCCTGAACTGGGTCCGCAAGGTGCTGCCCAACTCGCCGGCCGTCGTGTTCAACCGGCTGCCGAACATTCTTTGCGGCTATTACAACTTCGACGACCTCGGCCCGCTTCTGGCCTGGAGCGGGGCCGTCTCCCTGGCGGCGGCGCTGGCCGGCATGATCTGCTTCTCGCGGCGGGACGTGTAGGGTGGGTCTCGCTGACGCTCGACCCACCCTGCAGAAACCCATCTCGAAACCGCCTACCTCGCCCCCTTTGCCCTCGTCTCACCACCCGCCCCTCTGGGCCGCATTCTCTGCGCACCCCGCGGCTCCCGTTAAACTCTCTTCTCCCACCCTCCCGATTACTCCCACCATAACAGGAACTCGCGCGGCCGGCGCCGTCGGCCGTCTTTCTGGACAAGGAGTGTCTGGATATGCAATGGATGCGCTTCGTGTACGCGGCCGGATGCCTCGTCCTGGCCGCCGCGACGGCGACGGCCCAACCCGCCGCCATGGGCCCGGCCGTCGCCGTCGGCGGCCCGTGCTGTCAGCCGCCCGTGATCGGCGGACCGGCCTGGAACCCCTACGTCCCCGGCTGTCCCGCGCCGCCGATCGTCAACCCCAACCCGAATCCCAATCCGAATCCGAATCCCAACCCGAACCCGAATCCCAATCCCAATCCGGAGCCGGCGACCCTTTCCGGCGAAGCCTACGCCCAGGGATCGGAAGCCGGCACGCAATCGGCCCCCAGCGTCGCTCCGGCCATGTTCGGCGACCTCATCGGCCTCCAGGGCGGCTATCCCACCGTCTCCTCCAGCAACGCCTCCGGGTCGGCCAGCGTCCGCGGCAACAAGGCGTCGATCATCGCCCCGCTGCCGTTCCACGCTTCCTACAAGATCACCGAGGGTGAAAGCCCCCTGCCGCAGAACCGCGCCTACATCACCTACACCTTCTACGATAATGTGGATCGCCTGTTCCCCAGCAGCGCGGTCGGCCAATCGAACCTCAACCGCGAGACGCTCGGCCTGGAACAGACTTTCGACGACGGCAACGACTCGATCGGCCTGCGTCTGCCGTTCATCCAGCTGACCGGCGACAGCAGCGTCGAGGACAACGAGGTCGCCGACCTGACGCTGATCTACAAGCACGCCTTCATGTACGATCGGCAATCGGGGGATTTGGTGTCCGGCGGTCTGGCCCTGACGCTGCCGACGGGGCAGGGCCTGCAAATCGCCGGCGAATCCACGCTGAACGACCTGGTGTTCCAGCCGTTCCTCGGCTGGTGCTTCAACTTCGACGACGTGTACCTGGAAGGGTTCTCGTCGGTGGTCGTGCCGACGGACATGCGCGACGTGTCGATCATGTTCAACAGCGTGGCCGTCGGCTATCGCATGTACCGGGACAACGCCGACGACGCGACGATCCGCGCCATCCTGCCGCAGATCGAAATGCACCTCAACACGCCGTTCAACCACCGCGGTCTGAGCAGCACGCCGACCAATTTCGACGATTCGCTGGACTTCACCGGCGGCGTCCGCGTCCTGTTCAACCGGGCGGAAATCGGCGCCTGCGTCGGCGCGCCGATCACCGGCCCGAAGCCGTATGACGTGGAGTGCCAGGCGAACCTGACGTTCCATTGGTGAGAAGAGCGATCCGCAGCGCAAGTGCGGGCCCGCGGCGTTATGAGCCCGCGGCGCGAGCAAGGGAATCCCTTGCTCGCGCCGCGGGCTCCTTGCTTCATTTCTCGCCTTTACCGCTCTCTTGCGTCTTCCCATCCGTATTGACGCCGGCGGCGGCGTTGCGCTGCGCTTCGGCCTTCTTGTCGGCTTCGGCCTTGGCCTTGGCCTCCACTTCGTGGATCAGGTCCACGGCCTTCTCGCCGCCTTTTTCGGCGTCCGATTCGATCTTCTTCGTATTGAGATCGATGTTGAAGGCCTTGTGGCCGGCGTCCGCCTGGCCGGGACGGATGTGGAACCAGTTCAGATACAGACCGACGCCGACGAACACCAGCACCGCGGCGCCGAGGAAGGCCAGCAGGTTCTTCATGGTTTTGCCTCCGAGAGAATGGGCTGCACCGTCGCCCCGGCTCTACCACGGCCGACCGGCGCGGGTCCAGACCAACCGCGCGGGCAAACCGGGCTTGACAATACCCCGGTTCGACAAAGTATGCTGCACCGGGCGGTAAGACGGTGAGATGGGGCGAGAGCGTAAGCCGGCGCGGGAACGAGCGCCGGCCATCCAGGCTGGACGGCGCGATCAGGGCAAGGCGTCCCTCCCCACCCACCCCGGCCGCGCGGTTTGACCAGGCCTCCCTCTCCTGGGTACAATGGTTTAGTGAGCGCCCGAAGGCGGGACGGGGGCCGGGCGGTTCCTTTCGGATCGGACGCATTGAGGGGCCGTCCCACCCGCGTCCGCCCCACGACGCTCTTTCCCATTGGCCGGAACTCGCACCTTCGCCGTCCCCGCTCCCCACGACGCCGGCGGCGGGGGGCGGTTGAGCGACGGCGCCGCAAGGCGTCATCCGTCGGTCCTCCCAACCGGGACTTCACAACCCAAACGCAACACCCACGGCGCGGCGCCCAACCGCCGTTTCATGGAGGTGACATCGATGTCGATCGGCAAGGCCATCCTCGCGTCTCTCCGCCAGCAACTGAACCTCACCGACTACCGGAAGACGCACTGGGAAGGCGGCTTCGAGGAATACCTCGACATCGTGCGCGAGCACCCCGAAGTCACCCGCACGGCGTACCAACGCCTTTATGACATGATCCTCTCCCACGGCACCGAAGAGGTGTACGAGAACAAGGAGAAGGTCACCCGCTTCAAATTCTTCACCGAGTTCGCCGCCCGCCACGCCGACGCCATCTTCGGCCTGGACCGGCAGCTCATGCAGCTGGTCAACACCTTCAAGTCGGCCGCCAAGGGCTACGGCACCGAGCGGCGCGTCTTGCTCCTGCACGGCCCCGTCGGCTCGTCCAAGAGCACCATCGCGCGCCTGCTCAAGCGCGGCCTGGAGGACTATGCGCGCACCGACGAAGGCATGGTCTTCAGCTACTCCTGGCGGCCGGCCGACGACAACGGCGTCTGGCAGAAGTGCCCCATGCACGAGGACCCGCTGCACCTGGCCCCCCACGACCTGCGCCCGGCCTTGCTGGCCCGCCTCAACGAGGGCCGAAAGCCCGGCGAGCCCGAGGCGACCATGCGCGGCGACTTGTGCCCGTTCTGCCGCCAGATGTTCAACGAACGCATGGCCCGCTGCGACGGCGACTGGAACCGGATGCTGGCCGACGTCAAGGTCTACCGCTTGATCCTGTCGGAGCAGGACCGCATCGGCATCGGCACCTTCCAGCCCAAGGACGAGAAGAACCAAGACTCGACCGAGCTGACCGGCGACATCAACTACCGCAAAATCGCCGAGTACGGCACCGACTCCGACCCGCGCGCTTTCAACTTTGACGGCGAGCTGAACATCGCCAACCGCGGCATGGTCGAGTTCATCGAGGTGCTCAAGCTGGACGTGGCCTTCCTCTACGACCTGCTCGGCGCTTCGCAGGAACACAAGATCAAGCCGAAGAAGTTCGCCCAGACGGACATCGACGAGGTCATTCTCGGCCACACCAACGAGCCGGAATATCGCAAATTGCAGAACAACGAGTTCATGGAGGCGCTCCGCGACCGCACCGTGAAGATCGACGTGCCGTACGTGACCCGGCTCAAGGACGAGATCAAGATCTATGAGAAGGACTTCAACACGGATCGCGTCAAGGGCAAGCACATCGCCCCGCACACCATCGAGATCGCGGCCATGTGGGCCGTGCTGACCCGGCTGGTGCAGCCCAAGCACGCCAACCTGACGCTGTTGCAAAAGCTCAAGCTCTACAACGGCAAGACGCTGCCCGGCTTCACCGAGGACAACGTGGTGGAGCTGAAGCGGGAGGCGATGAACGAAGGCATGACCGGCATCAGCCCGCGCTACATCCAGGACAAGATCAGCAACGCCATCGTGGCGCACCCCGACGAGGACAGCGTCAACCCGTTCATGGTGCTGCACGAGCTGGAGGCCGGGCTGCGGCACCACTCGCTCATCACCAGCCAGGAGCAGATGCAGCACTACAAAGAGCTGCTCGCCGTGGTGAAGGAAGAGTACGAGGACATCGTGAAAAACGAAGTGCAGCGCGCCATCGCCGCCGACGAGGACGCCCTGGCCCGCCTCTGCTCCAACTACATCGACAACGTCAAGGCCTACACCCAGCGCGAGAAGGTGCGCAACCGCTACACCGGCAACTACGAGGAACCGGACGAACGGCTGATGCGGTCGGTCGAGGAAAAGATCGACATCCCGGAGGGTCGAAAGGACGATTTCCGCCGGGAGATCATGAACTACATCGGCGCCTTGGCTATCGACGGCAAGAAGTTCGACTACAAGACGAACGAGCGCTTGCAGAAGGCCCTGGAGCTGAAGCTGTTCGAGGACCAGAAGGACACGATCAAGCTGACGAGCCTGGTGTCCAACGTGGTGGACAAGGCGACGCAGGAGAAGATCGACGTGGTCAAGAGCCGGCTCATCCGCAACTACGGGTACAATGAGTCGAGCGCGACGGACGTGCTGACGTTCGTGGCCAGCATCTTCGCGCGGGGCCATGCGAAGAAATGAGGCGGCGGATCGGTCTCACGGATGAGGGAAGGCGATGGCCGATTTTCGCCTGTTTTTGCCGGATGACGCCGGCGGCGTCATGGGCGAAGTAGATGAAAGAGGTGTGTTGACTTTCTTCATCTGCGCCGCGGCGGGGTCCCCGATCCGTGGCACGGAGTTGTTTTACCTGATGATGCGTGCGTTCGGCGATCGGGTGCGTGCCGTGCAAGGCGTGTGGCGCCGCGGTTATGGAGGCTCCCCCAGTGTGAACCTGGATAGAGTAAACGAACGAACTGCGGCAGGCGCGTCCCTGATGAGCGCCGTGCGAGCGACGTGGACATACACCCGCGCCGCGCGCTGGGGTTTTACGCGGGCCACACCGATCGGCGTCGAGGGGACTCCGGGCAGTTACACCAAAATCGACGTGCTGCTGGAAAAAGTCGGGGAGGCGCCATGAGCAAGTTTGAGGGCGGAGAGGTGCGCGTCGAGCTGATCCAGGAGCTGAGGGCCTTGGCCGAGGGCGGCGCCGATGTGCCGGCGTTGGTCGAACTTCTCCAGCGGCGTCTGGAACTAAACGATGCGAACTCCCTCCTTCCCGTACTCATCTACTTTCGGACGGCCTTTGACCTCAGTCTGCGGGAGGCCCTGCCGCTGCGGGAATGGTTGGCCGGTCGGGACCGGGGTGAGATCGATTCCCTTCTGATCCCGGCGATGCAGCGGTCGAAGAGTCGGTGGCAGCCGCGAGAAGCACTGCGCACCTAGCCCCCGCCTGCCGGCAAAGCTTTGGGAGATAAACGCCGTGGGCCAGAAGATCGAACGCGACCACCAGCGCTTCCGCAAGATCGTCCGCGGCAAGGTGAAGAGCAACCTGCAAAAGTACATCAGCCGCGGCGAGCTGATCGGCAAAAAGGGCCGCGACCTCGTCAGCATTCCGCTGCCGCAGATCGACGCCCCGCAGTTCCGCTACGGCCAGAAAGGCTCCGGCGGCGTCGGCCAGGGTCCGGGTCAGCCTGGTCAGCCGCTCGGCCCCGGCCAGGGCGACCCCAAGGGCGGGGCCGGCGACCAGCCCGGCGGCCACATTCTCGAAGTGGAACTGTCCATGGAGGAAATGGCCGCCATCCTCGGCGAAGAGCTGGCGTTGCCGCGCATCGAGCCGCGCGGCAAGAAGAACATCGTCACCACCCGCGACAAGTACACCGGCATTCGCCAGGCCGGCCCCGAATCGCTCCGCCATTTCAAGCGCACCTTCAAACGCGCCCTGAAACGCCAGATCGCGGCCGGCGTCTACAACCCGGAAGAGCCGGTCGTCATCCCAGTGCGCGAGGACAAGCAGTACCGCAGCTGGAAGGAAGTCAACCTGCCGCAGAGCGTGGCGGTGATCTTCTACATGATGGACGTGTCCGGCTCGATGACCGACGAGCAGAAGGAGATCGTCCGCATCGAGGCGTTCTGGATCGACGCCTGGATCAAGGCCCATTACAAGGGCGTCGAGACGGTCTACATCATCCACGACGCGGCGGCGCAAGAGGTGGACGAACACACGTTTTACCATACGCGGGAGTCGGGCGGCACGAAGATCAGCTCGGCCTATCATCTCGCGGAGAAGATCATCGCGGCGCGGTATCCGCCGGATGCGTGGAACATCTACGCCTTCCACTTCTCCGACGGCGACAACTGGGGCGACGACACGCCGCACTGCATCGAGCTTTTGCAGGAGAAGCTGCTGCCCAAGCTGAACCTGTTCGGCTACGGCCAGGTGGAAAGCCCCTACGGCAGCGGCGAGTTCTACGAATACGTCCACGAGCTGGTCGGCGAGCGCGAGAACGTGGTGTGCAGCCGCATCCCCGACCGCGAGGCGATTTTGGGATCGATCAAGGAGTTTTTGGGAACAGGCCGTTGAACGAGCTGTCAGCTCTCAGCTCTCAGCTTTCAGCCCAGACAGGGCCCGGGAGGCGCGACACGCTTCCCGGGCCTGGGTCGGTCGAAGGAATGGCTGATAGCTGACGGCTGAGAGCTGAGAGCTGAGAGCTGAGAGCTATGCCATGCTGAACCCGTACAACACCAACCTGCCCCCCGACCTGCGTGCGCTCAAGGAGGAGATCGAGGGCTACGCGCGCGGCTACGGCCTGGATTTCTTCGAGACGATCTTCGAGGTGATCGACGCCGACGACCTCAACGAGATCGCG
>DATKHW010000830.1:0-5965 GCA_035546275.1 Gemmataceae bacterium | reverse complement strand
GATAGGAAATAATCGGCGTGAATGCATCCACGCCGTAAGCCCCCAGGTTCGTGATGGTGAACACCCCCCCGTCCATGTCCGCGGTCTTCAAGGATCCGCCGCGCGCTTGTTGGGCAAGCTCATGAATGGAAGCCGCCGCTTGCCGCAAACTCAACTGCGGCACGTCACGGACTACCGGAACCAGCAAGCCATCTTCCACCTCCACGGCGACGCCTATATCGATCGACGCGGGCGGCACGATCGCTTCATCCGTCCAACGGGCGGCCAGCTGCGGATGGTTCTGCAGAGCGGCGGCCGCCAGTTTCACAAGGAAATCCGTGTATCCGGGAATGATCTTCTCTCCGGCGGACGCCGTCGCCTTGAACTGATTGCGGAGGCTGACGAGGTTGGAGGCGTCGGCCGTGGTCGTGAGCGTGACCGGGGCCGTAGAGCGAAGGCTAGCCGTCATGCGTTCCGCGATCAAGCGCCGCATCGGCGAAATAGGCGTCGCCCTCGCTTGCGGCGCCGGCGCTTGCGCCGCCGCGGCGCGAACGTCGCGCTCGCGGATTCGGCCGGTGCGGCCACTTCCCGTCAGTTTCGTCCAATCCACGCCCATTTCCCGCGCGACCCGGCGGGCGCGGGGCGACGCCGTCGGAAGGTGGGACGCTCGCGGAGTAGGCTCGCTCCCCGGCAAGGACGCCACTTGCGGCTCGGGAAGCGCTGGGGCGCTGACGGTTTGGCCGCTGTACACTATTTCACCTGCGCCGGCCAGACAGCCGATCACGGCGCCGACGGCCACCGTATCGCCCTCCTTTGGTCCATCCGCCGTAATGCGCAATATGCCGCTGTCCATACTCTCAATATCTTCCGTGGCCTTTTCCGCCTCAAGGCGGAACAGAGCGTCTCCCGGCTTGACTTCGTCGCCGTCCTTTTTCAACCAGCCCTGGAAGACGCCCTCCTCCATGTTCCAGCCAAGGCGCGGGATCATGATGGGAATCGCCATGACGCGGCCCTCACTCGGCCACCAGATCGCGGATGGCCTGGGCGATTTGTGCGGGATTAGGGACGACGGCCGCCTCCAACGACGGGCTGTACGGCGTCGGCGTGTGGGCGCCGTTCAGCCGGCGAATCGGCGCATCCAAGTGGTCGAAGCCGCGGTCGGCCAGCTGCGCCGCGATCTCGGCTCCGACGCCGCAGGGGGCGAACGCCTCATCCACGATCAGCAGCCGACCCGTTTTTGCCACAGATCGCGCGATCGTGTCCGCATCGAGCGGCGCCACGGTGCGCGGATCGATCAGCTCGACGGAGACGCCTTCCTTAGCCAAGGTTTCGCACGCTTTCCGCGCCTGATGCACCATCATGGCGAGAGCCACGACGGTCGCATCGCGGCCTTCGCGCACCACCGCCGCGCGGCCGAATTCGATCTCGTAGTCCTCGGTCGGCACGGGACCTTTCATCCCGAGAACCTCCCGATGCTCCAGAAACAGCACTGGGTCGTCGCACTTGAGCGCTCGCAGAAGCAGCCCCTTGGCGTCAAACGGCGTGGAAGGCAGGACCACGCGCAGGCCAGGAAAATGAGCGTACATGGGATAGTAATTGCCGGAATGGTGTGTGGCCGCCGCATGACCGATGCCGACGCAGCCGCGCAGCAAGATCGGCATCTTGAGCCGGCCGCTGCTCATATATTGCATTTTGGCGATCTGGTTTATGATTTCGCCGACCGAGTCGAGAACGAAGTCGGCGAACATGAAGTCGATGATCGGCCGCGTCCCCGTCATGGCGGCGCCGCAGCCGAGGCCGACGAAGCCGCGCTCGCAGATCGGCGTGTCGCACAGCCGTTCAGGGCCATAGAGATCGTACAGTCCGGCCGTGGTGCGGAAATTGCCGCCGCGCTTGCCGACGCCCTCGCCCATGACGAAGATTCGCGGGTTCCGCGCCATTTCCGACGACAGCGCTTCCAGCGTGGCCTGCATGAAGGTGATTTCGCGTCCTGCCGGCGAGCAGCGGGCGTCGGCCCCCGGAGGCGCCGCAGCGGCAGCCGGCTCCGCATAAATGTGCGTGGTCGCAGTCGCCGGGTCCGGCGCCGGCGCCGACTCCGCGAAGCGGTGCGCTTCCTCCACCTGCGTTTCGATGTCCGATTCGACCGCCTGCAATTCCTCTTCGCTGACGCCGCTCTCGTGCAGCCGCCGTCGGAGCCGGAGGATGGGATCGCGCCGCTTCCATTCCTCTACTTCTTCCCTAGTGCGATAGGTGAAATCGCCCATTCCCTCGGCGTGCGGCCGGGTGCGGTACGTCTTGCATTCCAGCAGCGTCGCCCCGCCGCCTTCGCGCGCCCGGCGGACCGCCTCGCCCGCCGCCTGGTGGACCGCCGCCGCGTCGTTGCCGTCCACCTCGACGCCGGACAGCCCGTAACCGGCGGCCCGCGACGCCACACTGGCGTTGCCGGCGGCGTATTGAAACGGCACCTCGGTGGCGTACTGGTTATTTTCGCAGACAAACAGGACCGGCAATTTCCAGATGACGGCCATGTTCAGGCCTTCGTGGAAGGCCCCGTTGTTGACCGCTCCGTCGCCGAAGAAGGCGCCGGCGACTCGATCCGTCTTCAGCAGCTTGAAACTGTAGCCAGCGCCCGTCGCCTGCAGGATGCTCGGCCCAACGATGCCGCTGGTTCCCATCAACCCCACTTCGGGCGCGAAAAGGTGCATACTGCCGCCCCGGCCGCGGGAGCAGCCGGCCTCCCGACCGTACAGCTCGGCGATAAGCTGCCGCGGGGGCACCCCCTTGGCCAGGGCGTGGCCGTGGCCGCGGTGGGTGCTGAAAATAACATCGTCGGATCGCAGATGGGCGCAGACGCCGGCCGCGACCGCTTCCTGGCCGACATAGGTGTGGCAGGCGCCGTGGATCAGGCCGCGCTGGTGCGACCGGGCCAGTCGCTCCTCGCAGCGGCGGATCAGCACCATTTGCCGGAAAAGCGACAGCTGCCCTTCCATCTGCGCGGTTCCCTGCGGGGTTCGGCTCCTGGATGAATCAATAATCGATGCTGAGCCCCGGCAGGGCCGCTTGCAGCTCCTTGACGCCCGCGGCCGTGACCGCAGTGGAATGCACCTTGAGTTCCTGCAAGCCCTTCAGCCCCGCCAGCTGCTTCAGCCCGGCGTCGCTCACCTTGGTGTCGCCGAGATACAACGCCTGCAGCGAATGCAGCGGCAGCAGGTCCTTCATCCCCGCGTCGGTCACGCCGGTGTCGTTCAGGTACAGCTTCCGCAAACTCGGCAGCGTCGCTAGCCGCTTCATACCGGCGTCGCTCACCGCCGTGGACGGCAGCGCCAGGACCTGCAGCCGCGTTAGGCCGGCCAATTCTTTCAAATCGGCGTCGGACGCTTTGCTGAAGCCGAGATGTACCTCCACCACCGGCTTGCCCGGTCGCTCCTCGTCGCGCGTCACCGTGCCGCCGAGCCGTTCCACCACGGCGACGGCCTTCGCCTCCGCGTCCGCGGTCCACCCGTTGTCGGACAGCACCCAGGCGCCGACTCCCTGGCCCGTGAACGCCGGCGCCTGATCCGCGTTCATCTTGGTCCGCACGTACTCTTTCGTCTGCCGGCGGACGTAACCGACCAGGTCGTCCAGCGTGACCGCGCCTTTTGGATTGGCGTCGCCTTCCCATCCCTGCATCAGGTAGTGAAAGAATACGCTATGTCCGAGATGCTCATCACCCCAGCTCGGCTGACCGGCCGCACAGCTGAACAGCACGGCCACCCCCTTGGGCACGTCCTCCCGCTTCGTCACGAGGTTCTCCAGCCCCAAAAAGCCGGAGCCGGGCGCCCCGTCGCAGCGGCAGGCGTTCACCACCAGGAATTTCCGCCGGGCCGGGCAGGCGCTCAGCAAGTCATACACGTCAGCCAGCGACAGCAGCGAATCCTTGTCGTCGGGCTGGGCGTCGGCCGGGCAGAAGTAGCCGTGGTCGTCGTCGCGCAGCCTCATGCCGTGGCCGGACAGCGCCACCAGCGCGAAATCGTCGGCCTTGAGGCTCGACAGCTGTACTTGGAGTTCTTTGAGGATCTTTTTCTTCTCCGGCTGGAAGCGGACGGGGCCGCGGTCGTGCATGACGACGATGTGGTCGTCGGTCCAGCCGGACTGGCGGAGCACGGCGGCGAAATCGTTCACGTCCTCGGCGGTGCAGCTCAGATCGCGGATCAGCCCCGCGGAGTAATGGCCGCAGCCGACCAGGAAGGCGTACTTATCTCCGCTGGGCTTGGCTTCGTCGGCGTACAGGGGGACGGGCGCCAGAAACAGCACTGCGAGGAAGGAAGGGACGAACCGCCGCGACATGGAATGCGACTCCGGGAGTGGGGCGGGCGACGCTATTCCATCGTAACGCGGCGGCGCGGCCTTCGCCAGCGTCAAAAACGCAAGGGGAACAGCGCGGCGGCGCCGGAGCGGCAAACCGCAGGGGATCCGACCGGGGAATCCGCCGGTTTCGCGGGGCTGCGCCATTGCGCCAAAGAGCGAAGCTCCTTGGCGCACACTTAAGTCGTTGGCCGGCCTGGACAAATCGGGCCTTGCGCCACTGCGCCAGGGGTTTCGGTCCCCCCCACTGGAAAGCGCCGTTGAACGACAATGAAGGAACGCCCGGTCGGAAAGCTGGATGCTGCTCCTCGCTCGTCGCCGGGCGTCGGCGGATGAAGGCGTGAACATGGCGCACCTCGAAACCCCGCGGATGCTGGGAACGCCGAGTGTACCATGCGGGAGGGTGGTCTGGGCAGGGGAATCGCGAGGGGAAATGTCCCTGGATGAAGGCCGGTGAGCGCAAGCGAACGCCGTCGCCGTTGGGCCGGGCGTCGGCGAGGCGTTAGAAATCGAGGGTGAGCCAGCGGGCGGGGCCGTCGAGCAGCATCTTGCAGTCTAGCAGAATGTCCAGGCCGATGAGGACCTCCACCCCTGGTATCGGGCTGGGCATTTCCATTACCGGCAGATCGCTGCGGGTCAGCATCGGCCCCGGGACGTTGGCCGGCGGCGGAATGCTCAAACTCACCTCGAAGAGGTTGACGGCGGCCAGCCCGCCCGCGGTGTGGCTGCTGCCCTGCCCCGTCGAGGTCAGGCCGAGCTTCCGGAGCACGGCCGGCGTGACACAGGTGATGTTGGTCCCGGTATCGACCACGCCTGTCGTCCAGACGAGGGGCGGCAGCGCCATTCCGGACGCCATCACGGCGGCCAGCGCATTGCGATTGGGACCGACCACTACCGTCAGCGTCAGTTCGCCGGACGGGATGGGGAATTGGAGTTGCGGCATCGTGGCACCCTTACACAGCGGAGCACGCGCTCCCGCTCCTGAATGAGATGAACGAGAAACGCCTGCCCCAGGAACCGCCGATAGCCGGCCGCCATCGCTTCATCGTGCGTTTCCCAAATGCCGATGATCTGTGCATCCTTGATGAGGATGTGACGGCCGGCGTTGCCTTCCGCGAGCAGCCGCCCCAGTTCTTGGCGATACGTCTCCCATTCGCGGTAGAGGGGACTGTCGGGCTTCGCTTCGGGCAGCTCCGAGTAATGCACGGTCGGCGATTCAACAGGCGGAAGTTGCTGACGCGATTCCACGGCCTGGCGATGAAGGGAATCGACGAGGGCGTTTCCGCGCTCCTCTTCCTGCCGCTGCCGCTCGCGCGCCTCCCCGAACATAGCTTCGACCAGAGCGCGCTCCTGGGCCTTCTGCTCCGCATGACGCTGGACCGCTTCGCGGTGCAGCCGTTGGACCAAATCCGGCTCGTTCGCGTCCATAACGAGTCCTCCTCTGCCGGCGAGTATACCGAAGTCCGCCGTGTTGGTCATGCCGTATATCGCCCCGGCAGGCCCGCGACGATCCGCACCGTTTCCATGCTGACGCGGACCACCTGGCCGACAAGCCGGACGATGTATTCCGGGTCATCCGCCCGGTTGGGGTCGGAGCGGACGCCGCTGCGTTTGTCCTCCGTGACCTGATACTGGTCGATGA